>NZ_AP018712.1:0-300000 GCF_014701195.1 Tepiditoga spiralis | reverse complement strand
TTGAAAAACCAAAATTTGCTCATATTCCTTTAATTATTGGAGAAGATAAGTCTCCTTTATCAAAAAGACATGGTGGAACTTCTGTTGCTTATTTTAAAGAAGAAGGATATTTACCATCAGCTTTAATAAATTATTTGGCTGTTCTTGGTTGGTCTACAGAAGAACAAGTTTTTGATTTTAAAGATAAGATTGATGAGTTTGATATAACTAAAGTTTCAAATAAAGCTGTTGTTTTTGACTATAAAAAATTGATGTGGATAAATTCTGAACATTTAAGAAATAAACCTTTAGATGAAATCTTTACCCATTATATGAATTGGTGTTCAATAAATAATATAAAAATTAATGCTTCTGATAATTATATAAAAGAGGTAATTGATATATCAAGGCAAAAGGTTAGTACTTTAAAACAACTTCATGAATTTTCAAAGAATTTTTATGATGAAGAGTTTAATTATGAAGAAAAATATTTAAAGTATACTAAGAAAGATTGGTTTAAATTACTTATAAGTGAAGCAATAAAAAAACTTGAAAGTTCGGAATATGATATAGAAAAAATAGAAAATACAATGCAAAGCTTAGCTGATTTAAAAATAACTGGTAAAAAAAATACTTATCAATCTGTAAGAGGTGCATTGCTTGGTGCTTTAGTTACGCCAGGACTTTATGAAAGTATAGTTGTTTTGGGAAAAAGGAGAGTTATAAAAAGACTTAAAAAAATTTTAGAAAATGTATGATATAATTTGAATAAACTAATAAAGGAGAATCTATAATGAATTATCCTTATTTAAAAAATAAAAATGTTCTTTTGGGAGTTAGTAGTGGAATAGCTCTTTATAAAGCCGTTGATTTAGCTTCTAAATTAAGAAAATTAGATGTTGGATTAAATATAATATTAACTCCAAATGCTGAAAAATTAATAGATAAAACGGTTTTTTCTGCTGTAGGGGATTGTAATGTTTATACCAGTATAAAAAATGATGTAAATGGTGGATGGATACCTCATACATCACTTTCGGCAGATGCTGATGTGTTTGTTGTAGCTCCTGCAACTACAAATACAATAGCAAAATTAAATGCAGGATTTGCTGATAATCTTTTAACGGCAACTGCTTCTGCATTTGATAAGGAAGAAAAAATAATTGTTGCTACAATGAATACAAGAATGTTTGAAAATAAGGCAAACTTAAGAAACTTAAAAGGATTAGAAGAAATGGGCTGGAAGATAATGTTTCCAGATGAAGGTCACCTTGCATGTGGAGAAGTTGGTAAAGGACGTTATCCAGATAATGAAAATATTTTAGAATTTATAGATGGAGTTCTTGCTCCAAAAGATTATGAAGGGAAAAAGGTTGTAATAACTGCTGGACCTACAATTGAACCAATAGATCCAGTCAGAAGTATTACAAATCGATCAAGTGGAAAAATGGGATATGAACTTGCAAGAGAATTAGCTGCAAGGGGAGCTGAAGTATACTTAATTTCCGGTCCAACAAAGTTAAAACCTCCATTTTTAGTAAAAAAATTTTTTAGTGTTGAATCAGTTGATGAGATGTTTAAATTAACCTTAAAGTTTTTTAAAGAAGCAGACATTGCAATAATGGCAGCTGCTGTTAGTGATTACAAAGTAAAAAACTATTCAAATAAAAAAATAAAAAAAAGTAGTGAGAACCTTATCATTGAATTAGAAAAAAATCCAGATATATTAAAGGAACTTGGAAAGATAAAAAATAATACTCAAATAACAGTAGGTTTTGCAGCAGAAACCAACGATGTTATTGAGTATGCAAATAAAAAATTGATAAATAAAAATGCTGATATAATCGTTTCTAATGATGTATCAAGAAAAGATATAGGTTTTGATAGCAATCAAAATGAAGTTGTTTTGATTTCAAAAGATGGTGAAAAACATGTTGAAAAAAGTAGTAAAAGAGATATTAGTGTTGCTATTTGTAATTATATCTCTAGTAAGTTTTCCAAATAATTTTTCTATTTCAATAGTGGATTATGATGAAGAAAAGCAGTTAGTTAATATAAATTTGAGTTGTAAATTTATACCGGTGGAAAAACCATCGGTAATAGTTTTTTATGGGGATTTTCAAAAGCATGTGGATTTACTAAAAAGAACAAATAAAAAGTATAATTTTTTTATATCTTTAAAAGATAAACCAGAAACTTTTTTTTCCATTTTTATAAAAGGAATGGATGTTATTGGAAATAAAAAAATAGATACGTTTATGAATTTTTTTAATACATCTGATTTTATTCCAAAAATAAAGTTTTTAGTTGTTTCAACTATTGAAGAAAATGGAATTAATTATCATATTTCATATGAGGCAAATGCGAAATTAAGTTATTATAGTTTTGATTTTGATGAGAAAAATGTAAGCTCAATAGAAGAATTAAAAGATGAATTTTTTAAAAGTAATGAAGGATTTCATAAAATACATATAGAGTTTAAAAATAGATTTGGTTTTATAAGTTCAATAGATACTAAAGTTTTAAAAATAAAAAATTATGTTTTTTCAGAAAAAATACTTAAACCTATGGCTAAAGAAAAAAAAGTTGGATTTCATATTGTAAAAAAAGGTGAAAGTATATACAAAATTGCAGATGAATATAAAATAAATCCTGGAGAAATAGTAAAGTTAAATAATATAAAAGACCCTTCAAAAATTTATGTTGGACAACCTTTAATAATTGGAAGAGTTAAATACTTTGAAAGTCCAATCCAACTTAAAATAAATATGGCGAAAAATTTAATGAAAATGTATTATGGAAGTACTTTATTGAAAGTATATCCTGTTGCAGTTGGAAGAAGTGACTCTACTCCACCTGGATATTATAAAATTATGTATCAAGAAAAGGAACCAGCTCTTTATTGGTATGGTGAATATATAAAGCCTGGTTCTATTATAAATGGAATAGGAAGTAGATGGCTTCAACTTTCTGAAAAACAGTATGGTATTCATGGTACGACTAAACCTTGGGAAATAGGTAAAAGAATTTCTCATGGATGTATAAGAATGCTTAATAAAGATGTAGAAGAAGTTGAATTTTTATGTGATTTAGGAACGGAAGTTTATGTAGAAAAAGGTGAAGAGTAAAATGTCGAGAGAGTATATTATACCAATATTTATTCCACATGCTGGATGTAAGAAACGCTGTGTGTTTTGTAATGAATATTCTGCAACTGGAATAAAAAAATATCCTGATTTAAATGAATTAGAAAAAGAGTTTAATAGATATAGTTCTTATTTTAAAGAAAAAAATAATGTTTATATTGCATTTTATGGATCTACTTTTACTGGAATTAAAGATGAATTAATGAAGTTCTATTTGAATTGGGCACAAAAAAAAATAAATGATGGTTTGGTTTCTGGAATAAGGTTTTCTACTTCTCCAGAAGAGATAAATGATAAGAAGTTTGAAATATTAAAAGATTTTGATATTTCGGTTATTGAGGTTGGTGTTCAATCATTTTTTGAAGACGTTTTAAAGAGTGCAAATAGACCACATGATTTAAATGACGTTTACAATGCAATAAATGTGTTAGATAAATATAATGTTAAGTATGGATTGCATCTCATGACAGGACTTCTAAACTCTTCTTATGAGAAAGATATAAAATCTGCTGAAATAGCTTCAAAAACTAAAGCCGATTTTTTTAGAATTCATCCTTCTGTTATTTTAAAAAATAGTACTCTTGAAATTATGTATAAAAAGAATACATATATTCCCGAATCCATTGATAGGGCGGTTGAAAAAGTAGCGAAAATGACAGTTATACTTGAAAGAGAAGGAAAAAAAGTTATAAGAATGGGACTTTGTTTGTATGGTGATGAAATAAATAATGTTGTTGCAGGACCTTATCATCAAAGTTTTGGTGATTTAGTAAGAAGTCATATAGCAAAATTAATTTTAACTAAAATAAAATTCAATGAATTGTCAATTCCTATGGCGTATAAATCAAATTTTATTGGTTATAAAAAGTCTAACAAGAAATATTTAATAAATAATATAAGTTTTAATGATGAAGAAAAATTTTATTTAGATAAAAAAGAATTTGATTATATTGAATTATTAAGAAAAATCAATTTTGATAGTTAATGAGGTGAAATAAGATAAAAGAAAGACTCGATAAGTATATCGTAAAAAATAATCTTGAAGAATCAAGGCAAAGAGCACAAATATTAATAAAAGAAGGCTATGTATTTGTAAATGAAAAAGTTATAAAAAAACCTTCGTTTCTTGTGACGGAAAAGGATATTATAAAAATAACTGGAACTTTAAATTATGTTGGAAGAGGAGCTTTAAAATTATTAGAAGCTATAAAAAAGTTCAATATAAATATTGAAAAGAAAATTTGTATGGATATTGGAGCTTCTACAGGCGGATTTACGCAGGTACTTTTAGAAAATAAAGCTAAAAAAGTTTATGCTGTTGATGTTGGAACTATGCAGCTTCATAATAAAATAAGAAATAATAAAAATGTTGTTATTATGGAAAATACAAATGCAAGAAACTTAATTTTAAATGAAAAAGTAGATATAATAACTTGTGATGTGTCTTTTATTTCTATAAAAAAAATGATTGATACTTTTAATAATAATTTGAAAAAAAATGGTAAAATAATTGCTTTAATAAAACCTCAATTTGAAGTTGGTAGAGAAAATATAATAAAAGGTATTGCAAAGGATAAAAATATTCATGTTAAAATGATAAATGAAATAATTGAATATTTTTCTAAGAATAATATTTTTGCTTCTAAATTAATAAAATCTCCAATTAAAGGTGGAAGTGGAAACACAGAATATTTAATATTGTTTACTAAGACAAAGAGTTCAAATGACAAATTAAAAATAAAAAAAGTAGTTTTTGGTGAAAAAAAATGAAAATAAAAATATCTTTAGTTTTTTTAATTATTTCAGTTGTTATAGGATATTCTAATGAAAATTATATAAAAATAAAGAGTTTAAGAGGATTTTATGATGAAGTAATAAATAAAGTTCCTCTCTTTCGTTATATAAATTCTAAAGAAGGTATGGGAATGGAGTATACTTTGGAAGTTTTAAGTAAAAGTATTACTTCTAATTCTACTGATTTAAATATTTTTTTAAATTCACCAGTTGAATTTTTTACTAATAAAAGTATGAACTATGAATATCTTTTAAATCCAAATTATATACATTTTTTAAACGACCTTTTAAAAACATCATCTTCTATTTATATTGGAAATACAAAGATAAATGTTTTAAAAGACGTATTTAATATATTTAATATAAAAAACTTAAAGATATCAAAAGATTCCTCTGAAATGTGGATTGGTGATCAAAAACCTGTATCAAATTCAAAGTATATAGTATCTGGAAAGATAAATAATTTTTTAAATGAAAAAAAAGATTGGTATTTTGTTGGAAATGAATATGACAAAAGTTTTTCAGCGACATTTACAACTTTAGAAAAGAATTTTGAAAGTAAAACAACTTTTGATATAGATATTTTAAAGGATAAAAAAATTTTTGGTGAAGTATTAGATATATTTCTTTTACAAAAAAATAAGTTTTTAAATTATATAAGAGAATTTTTTGTACCTATGGATGAAGATTCTTCTAAAGCTTTGGAAGAACTTACTGAGAGTATTGATTCAAAAGAATTTTTAACAATTACATCAAGAAATATTTCAAATTTAAATGATATAACACTTTTTATACAAGCAAATCTTAACAAAAACAAACTAAGTATAATAGCCAATAAGAGAAGAATGAAGAGTGGTAAGATAGGTACTTATTATTATTATGAATTTACATATTCAAAAGCTGGAACACAAATTTATGTATATTATAATGATGAAGATTTTTTAATATCAACTATTAAACCATCAAGAATGAAAATATACTTTGGAGAATCTCCAAGATTTAAATTGTTAAATAGTTATAAAGCTTTAAAAAATAGGAAAAACCTTGAAAGAGTTTTAATGATAGATTTAGTAAACTATATAGAAAAAAATTTTTATGGATCGATTAATTCTTTTGTAAATGTTTCATTTTTTAAAAAAGAAAAAAATTATATAGTTAATGTAACTATAAAGTAGGAGGATAAGATGATATTTTTTGATAAAAATAAAAGAATTATAAAAAAGTACCAAAAGATAGCAAATAAAATAAATGATATTGAAAAGGAATTTGAAAAACTTTCAGACGAGCAATTAAAAAATAAAACTATCGAATTTAAAGAAAGACTAGATAAAGGTGAAACTCTCGATGATTTATTAGTTGAAGGTTTTGCAACAGTACGTGAAGCATCTAAAAGAGTATTGGGTATGAGACATTTTGATGTTCAATTAATAGGTGGAATTGCTTTACATGAAGGTAATGTAGCAGAAATGAAAACTGGTGAAGGTAAAACTTTAGTTGCAACTTTGCCAGTTTATTTGAATGCTCTTACTGGTGGAAATGTACATCTTGCAACACACAATGATTATCTTGCTCAAAGAGATGCGAAATGGATGGGGCCAGTTTATGAATTTCTTGGAATGAGTGTTGGATTTATATATTCTGGTATGGATAGCGAAGAAAGAAAAAATGCTTATAAGTGTAATATAACTTATGGTACTGCAAATGAATTTGGCTTTGATTATTTAAGAGATAATTTAGTTTATGAAATTGAAAACAAATCTCAAAGAGGTCATTATTTTGCCATAGTTGATGAAGCTGATTCTATTTTAATAGATGAAGCAAGGACTCCTTTGATTATTTCTGGACCATCTGATACTCCTTCACATTTGTATAAAAAGTTTTCAACAATGATTAATAAATTTGAACTTGAAAAAGATTATACAATGGAAGAAAAACATAAAACAGTTTCTCTAACAGAAGAAGGAATAGCAAAAGCTGAAAAATTAATAGGAGTAGAAAACTTATATGATCCAAAAAATATAAAGTATTTATACCATATAATGAATGCTTTGAAAGCAAAATTATTTTTTATAAGAGATAAAGATTATATAGTTCAAGATGGAGAAGTTGTAATTGTAGATGATTTTACTGGTAGACTTCTTCCAGGAAGAAGATATTCTGAAGGACTTCATCAATCAATAGAAGCTAAAGAAAATGTAAAAATAAAAGAAGAGTCCGTAACTTATGCAACTGTAACTTTTCAAAATTATTTTAGAATGTATGACAAACTTGCTGGAATGACTGGAACGGCAAAAACAGAAGAAGATGAATTTAGAACAATTTATAATTGTGAAGTTATAGTTATTCCAACCAATAAACCAGTTATAAGAAAGGATAAAAATGATTTAATTTATAAAACTAAAAAAGAGAAGTATGCAGAAGCTGTTAAAGTTATTGAAGAAAGGCATAAATTAGGTCAACCATTACTTGTGGGAACGGCATCCATTGAAAGTTCAGAATATTTAAGTTCTTTATTAAAAAAGAAGGGAATTACTCATGAAGTTTTAAATGCTAAACCTGAAAATCAAGTAAGAGAAGCAGAAATAGTTGCAAAAGCAGGTGAGTTAAATTCTGTTACCATAGCAACTAATATGGCAGGTAGAGGAACTGATATAAAACTTGGTGAAGGTGTAAAAGAAGTAGGTGGATTATTTGTTTTAGGAACTGAAAGACATGAAAGTAGAAGAATAGATAACCAACTTATTGGTAGATCTGGAAGACAAGGAGATCCAGGAGAATCAAGATTTTTCTTATCTTTTGAAGATGATATCTTGAGGCTTTTTGGTGGAGAAAAATTAAAAGGAATAATGAATACTTTAAAGATAGAAGAAGGAGTTCCAATAGAACACGGGCTTTTAACCAAAATAATAAGAGATTCTCAAAAGAAAATAGAAGGAATAAACTTTTCTATTAGAAAGAGACTTTATGAATTGGATTCAGCAATGGATAGTCAAAGAATTTCAATTTATGGTCATAGAGATTGGATATTAAAGCAAGGAAATTATGATGAACATTTGAAAGAAATATTTGAAGATGTTGTTGATAGATTAGTTGAAGCATCATGGAATGAAAGAGAAGAAAAAATTGATGTTAAATATTTAAAAACAAAATTAGAAGCATATATGATAGAGTTGAGAAAAGAATTTGAAACTGTTGAAGATGCAAAAAATGAAATACAAGATCTTCTTTGGGAAAAATACAATAGTAAAAAAGAAGAGTTTGGAGAAGAATTTACACAAATTTCAAAGTATATAATGTTGAGAATAATAGATGAAAGATGGAGAAATCATTTAGATTCAATAGAAGCATTGAAAGATGCTGTTGGACTTAGAGCTTATGGACAAAAGAATCCTGTTCTTGAATTTAAGAGAGAATCTTATCATATGTTTGAACACTTAGTTGACGAAATATATGATGATACAGTTGCTTACTTAATGAGAATTGTAAAAATAGATCCTCAAAAAGAAGCTGAAATGGCAAGAAAAGAAGCTTCAAAACTGAATTTTAATCATAGTGATGTATCAGTTTTAGGAAAAGAATCCGAAAATAAAAAAATAAAAAAACATAAAAGAATAAAGGTTAAAAAATAAAAAATAAAACACTTCCAAATTTTTGGGAGTGTTTTATTTTTTTGAATTTTTCATTTTATACATTTTTTTATCCGCTTCTTTCAAAGTTTCCAACCAATCTTTTTCATTTGTTATAACTGAAATTCCACAGGATATAGTTATTTTAAAATCAAAATTTAATTTAGATAATTTTGTTTGAATTAAATTCATTCTTTCTTTTGTTTGTTTGAAATCAAAATTATCAAATACTATTATAAATTCATCTCCACCAAATCTTGAAGCTAAATCAGAACTTCTAATATTATTTAAAATTACTTTAGCAATACTTTTTAATACTTCATCTCCAACTATGTGACCATACTTATCATTAATAAATTTAAAATTATCAACATCTATCATAACAACCGTTGAAGTTTGATTATTTCTTTTTAATTTTTCATAATGATTTAAGATCCATCCATTAAAAAAGTATCTTGTATAAAGGTTTGTTAAAGTATCAAATAGAGCCATTTTTTTATAATGTTCTTTTTCTTCATAAAATTTTTTTGACAAGGTTCGATAATTTACTGCAAAAGAAATTTGTTTTAGAAGTATGTTTAAAAGGTGTAAATCTTCTTCAGAATATTTATCGATTCCTATCTTTCCAAATATAACTATACCTCTTGTATTTTTTAATTCTATTGGACAAATATATAGTGTAGAAGGTTTTCCAACAAGAGATTTATCAGCTACTTTTATAGAATAATCATCTTCATGCCATTCTAAATTATTTGGTATATAGAGTTTAGTATTTTTGTTTAAAACAAACCAAGACACTGTTTTTTCTTCTCTGATTAACTTTATTTTATTTATTCTGCCATCAGGCATTCCAATATTTAAATTTAATTTTTGATCATCTAATATTCCAAGTCCAAAAAAATCTGCTATATTTTTTTTTAATATACTTTTGAATAAATTTTCAATAAAGATTTCATAATCATAATTTTCAGAGTTCATTAAATCAAAAACTTTTTCTAATATATCTATATCTACTTTATTCATTATTTTTTTTTCAGTTTTTACAAGTTCATTTAAGTTTTCAAAAAGAGTGAAAGAAAGATCTTTGTTTTTTGAATATAGATGTATTGTTATTATTTTATAGTAAATACCATTAATTTTTTGAAATAATTCATTATTTTTATTTGAAGTGTTAAATAATTTTTCTTTAAATTCTTCATTTAAATTTAATTTTTTGAGTAAAGTGTCTAAAGAATCTAATTTTTCTTTTGAAATATTATAAAATAATTTATTTTGATAATATATATTTTTTTTGTCATGCAACAAGATTCCCAATGGAATTTGATCAATTATAGTTTTTAACTTTAAAAATTCTCTTGTATTTTTTAATTTATAAAAATGGAAAATTATTAATAAAAATACTGCTATAAAAAATATGAATATAAAGATTAAATATGTTGGTATTTTATTGCTTTTCACAAAAATATTTCTATACTTTTGTAAAGTAATATAATACATTGAAGTTTTATCTTTTTTTAATTTTTTAATTGTTTTATCAAATAAAGATAAAAAGTTTTTATGTTCGTCTTTTTTTGATGAAGCAATAGTTAAATTTACTGGAAACATTAAAATTGGAGATATGTTAAGAAAATTGTTTTTTTTATATATACTTTGTGGAATTAATCCAACATCTATTTTCTTATCTTTTAAAGCTTTTAAAAGATTATCAAAAATAGTAAATTCTATAAATTCCATTTTTATATTGAATGAGTCTTTTATATTTTTTAAACCTTTATTTCCAATATAACAAACATCGTTTTTTAAAACTCCTATTTTTTTATTATTTAAATCTGATATTTTAAAAATATTTTTATATGAAATTAATTCAGACCATTCATTTGTTATATATTGTTCTGGATAGTTTAAAAACTCTTTTCTTTCATTTAGGATAGAAACTGAAGTAATTATATCTATTTCATTATTTTTTATTTTTTTTAATAAATTAGGAAATGTATCGTAAATCCAATTTATCTTTATATTATTTCCTTTTCCAATATAATCTATTATTTCAACAAAAATACCAGAAGGTTTGCCATTGTCATTAAAACACAATGGATAATTTTCATAATATCCAATTTTTATAGAAAATGAAATTATAGAAAAAAATAATATAAGTATTGTTAAAAATTTTTTCATAAACAATCCCCCAATACTTTTACTATTAATATTATACATTTTTTTTTAAAAAATAACAAATTTTTGAATCTTTAGTTTCTTTATCGTTGACAAAGATGAGAGTATGTGATAAAATTAAGAAAATTGTTGAGGAAGTGAGATTATGAATTTATTTATAAAAAAATTGATTATAAAAAAAATGAATAATCCGAAAAGCATGTGGTATTTTATTTGATACCATAAGTTTTTTGTATTTAAACTTATGAAACAGTAAAAGACCACATTATTTTATAAATAATGTGGATTTTTTTTATATAAATGGAGGTGTGAGATGAATATAGGAATAATTGGTGTTGGAACAATAGGTGGAATGTTATTAGAAAAATTAAGGGCAGATTCTTTTTATGTTGTAAATAGAACTAAGGAAAAGTTAGAAAAATATAAAGGAATGAATAATTTAAATATTTGTGATACTGTTAAAGAAGTTTATAATAAATCAGATATCATTTTTTTAGCAGTAAAACCACAAAATATAGATGAAGTGTTGTATGAAATAAGAAAAACACAAATTTTTAATAAAATAATTATTAGTACAGTGGCAGGAAAAGATTTAAAAGAAATTCAAGAAAAAACAGGAAAAGATGGAATAATAAGAATAATGCCTACAATACTTTCTAAAACAGGAAATGGAGTTACTTCAGTAACCTTTAATGATACGATAAATAATAAGTTAAAAGAAAAAATAATAAACTTATTATCTTCACTTGGGAAAATTGTAGAAATAACAGAAGCAAATTTAAATGCTTTTACTATTTTAAGTAGTAGCAGTCCAGCGTTTATCTCTTTAATCGTTGAGAGTTTTATTGATGGTGCTGTAAATATAGGTATAAAGCCAAAAGTAGCAAAAGAAATATTTTTTGAAACGCTAAAAGGAACAATTAAACTTTTAGAAGAAGAAAAAATAGAATTTTCAGCATTAAGACAAATGGTTTCGTCTCCTGGTGGGGTTACGATACAAGGACTTTATTCTATGGAAAAAAGAGGAATAAAAGGAACAATTATGGAAGGTATTTATGAATCGTATCAAAAGATGAATAATATGTAAGGAGTGATTCTTATGGAAGAACTTTTAGAAAAAGTTGAGAAACTAAAAAAAGCTTTTGAAATATTAAAGTTAAAAAACGCAAATGAAAAAAATGAAGCAATTTTAAGAATAGCTGAAGCTTTGAAAAAAAACGAAAAATATATTTTAAAAGAAAATGATAAAGATGTTCAAATAGCTATAAAAAAAGGAATTAAGTCTTCTTTGATTGATAGGTTAAAATTAAATTCTAAAAGAATAAATGGAATGATTAAAGCATGTAAAGAAATAATTGAGTTAAAAGATCCTATAGGAGAAATTTATGATTCTTTTTTAAGAAAAGATGGAATTAGAATAAGTAAGGTGCGAATACCAATAGGATTAATAGGTATTATTTATGAATCAAGACCAAATGTTACACTTGAGGCAAGTATTTTAGCTATTAAATCGGGAAATACACTATTATTAAGAGGCGGATCTGATGCTATAAATTCAAATTTAGCAATAGTTAAAGCTATAAAAGAAGGTTTGAAAAATTCTTTAATTCCTACAGATAGTGTGCAAATAATTGAAGATACTAATAGAAGCATAGTAAATGAAATGTTGACATTGAATAAGTATATAGATTTAATAATACCAAGAGGAGGAAAAGATTTAATAGATTTTGTAATTGAAACTTCAAAAATTCCTGTTTTAGAAACTGGTACGGGAATATGTCATATTTTTGTTGATGAAAGTGCTAATATAGAAAAATCTATAGAAATTATTGATAATGCTAAAACACAACGTCCTGGAACGTGTAATACAGTTGAAACTGTTTTAATACATAAAAATATTGCAAAAAAAATATTACCAAAATTAAAAGATAAACTTTTAGAAAAAAATGTACTAATTAGAGGATGTAATGAAGTAAAAAAAATTATTGAAGTTGAAAGTGCAACAGATAAAGATTGGACTACTGAATATCTTGATTTAATTATTTCTATAAAAGTTGTAGAAAATATTAATGAAGCAATCTCACATATAAAAAAATATTCAACTTCTCATTCTGAATCGATATTAACAGAAAACTATTTAAATGGAATGAAATTTGTAAATGAAATAGATTCTGCTGCCGTATACATTAACGCTTCTACAAGATTTACAGATGGTGGAGAATTTGAAATGGGAGCAGAAATGGGTATAAGTACACAAAAATTACATGCGAGAGGACCTGTTGGATTAAAGGAATTAACAACGTACAAGTATATAATATTTGGTAATTATGATTCGAGGAGATAGTATGAAAAAAACAAATATAAAAAGAATAGTTATAAAAGTTGGAAGTAACCTTTTAATAAAAGATGGCGAAATAAATAAAACTTATATAATAGAATTGAGTAGAAAAATTTCAAATTTATATAAAAGAGGAATAAAGGTAATCTTAATATCGTCTGGAGCAAATGCAGCTGGATTGAATTATTTAAATCTTTCGAGAGCAAAAACACTTTTACAAAAACAAGCTATTTGTTCAATAGGTCAAGTTCAAATGATGAAAATATATGAAAATGCCTTTAATTTTTTTGGTCAAAAAATATCTCAAATTCTTTTAACAAAAGATGATTTTACTAATAGAAAAAGATTTTTAAATTTAAAAAACACTTTAATAGGTTTAAATCAATTAAATATATTACCTATAATAAATGAAAATGATAGTATTTCAACAGAAGAGATAATGTTTGGTGATAATGATATGTTGTCTGCAATGTTTTCAATTGGGTGGAATGCAGATGGTTTAATGTTAATGACCTCTGTTGATGGAGTTTATAATGATGAAAAAAAAATAATGAAAGAGTTTAAAGATGAAAGTTCTATTTTATCTATGAAAAAAACTTCTTATGGTAGTGGAGGTATAAATTCAAAGATTGATTCAGCAAAATTATCTTCTAATTCTGGTATAAAAACATGTATATGCAATGGCAAAAAACTTGAGAATATTGATTATTTTATAAATAATGAAAGTTGTGGAACTATGTTTTTTCCTAAGAAAAAAATTAAAAATAGAAAAGCCTGGATAATTTTTTTATCTAAAAGCAAAGGAAGGGTATTTATAAATAGTGGAGCTAAAGAAGCTTTGGAAGAAAATAAAAGTTTGTTATCAATAGGAGTAATTAAAGTTTATGGGAGTTTTGAAAAAGGTGATGTTGTAGATATTTATGATGAAAATGAAGATAAAATTGGAAAAGGAATTATAAATTATTCATATATTGAAACAGTAAAAATTATTGGTAAAAAGAGTTCTGAATTTGAAAAAATACTTGGTTATTATTCTTATGATGAATTAATTCATAGAGATAATATTGGCATAGTAAAATAAAGGTCAGTTCATTGAACTGACCTTTATTATTGAATCTATACTATTGATAATATTAAAGCTCCTATGAATAGCAATGCTTTAAATACACCACTTATATTAGAATAGATACTTGTTTTTTTATTTAAATTTACTGAAACTGTATCTATAACTTCTTTGTGCTCAGAATAAACTTTTTTAATTCTTCCATACTTATCTACCATTGCAGTTATTCCTGTATTGGATACTTGTAAAAAATCTCTTCTTGTTTCAACAGCTCTAAAAATACTTTGGGTAAAATGTTGAATTAAAGCTGTTTGAGTATTAAACCATCCATCATTTGTTATTGCAGTTAAAAATTCAGCACCTTTTTTTGTTTCTTGTATAGATACCTCTGGAAAATAAGTTTCAAAACATATTTGTACACCAAATTTAGTATTATTTACATTGAATGTTTTAAATTCACTACCAGGTGTATAAAATACAAATAATTTAAATATTTTGAATTTGTTAAATATAGCTTCATAAGGCAAAAATTCAGCAAAAGGAGTTAATTTTATTTTGTCATATGTTTCTTTAATTTGTCCTTCTTTATCGTAAAGCCAAGCTGTGTTATAATAATCTGTTTCAGTTTTTTTTGGATATCCCATTAAAACGGGTTTTTTTATAGTTTTAATATTTATTTTTAGTGCTTCTGATACATTAGTGTCTTGTATATCTTCCATAAAAGTTGATTCAGGTAAAATTATTAAAGAACTTTTTTCATCTTTGGCTCTTTGAAGTAAATCAGAAAAAAGAGTATAGCTTTTCCAAGTGTTAGCATTATACTTTATCTCCTGAGGAACGTTTGTTTGTATTGCTGTTATTTTAAAAGTTTTGCTATTTTCTGTTATAGGTATAAATCTTTCAATAGAAAAATTGATTGCATATATTGCAGAAAAAATTAATATTCCTTTTATTATTTTATCTCTGGAATCATCAAATGCTATAGCTGAATTTACTAATATTATTATAAAGGTTAATCCCAAATAACCAAAAATAGAAGCTATTTGAAGTAATCCAATATGATTATATAAAGCATAGCCTAAAGAACCTCCAGTAACGGCAAGGTCTCCCATTTCTCTTAATGCTTCTGCTGCAGTATATGAAAAGGCATAAAAAAACATTAAAGAAATATAATTAACTTTTCTATACTTTCTATGATATAGTTCAGATAATATCCATATCAATAAATATGGTAAAGATAATAAAAATATTTCTCCAATAAAGCCTAAAAATCCAAATATTGGTGGATAGTGGTTTAAAACTTCTGGTATGTTTTTTGTTAAAACAGGCATTTGCCACCATAGTGTAGTAGCTAAAAGTGAATTTGAATATATTATTGTGTGCAAAAGTCTTTGATATGTTTTGGTTGATTCTGACATGTTTTTTAAATAAAAAACTACAGAACCCCAAATAAAAAACGAAAACAGATTTCCAGGCATTGCTAAACCAGTTAAAATACCTGAAATTAATGTTAAAAGATAAGCCATATTAACCCCCTTAATCCATAACTTTCATTGATTCTGCTGGTGAAATTTTTGAAGCCTTTCTTGCTGGGAAAAACGTGAATATTATTGAAATTATATAAAATATTAATCCCATTAAAAGCAATGATTTCATAGGTAATTTAAATGATAAGTTAGAAAAAAATACTTTATATATTTGATAGCTTGTTATTATTCCAGATACTATACCAATGATAATACCAGTCAATATAACAAAAGTTGATTCTATAAAAAAAACACCAAAAATCATATTATTGGTATATCCAATAGCTTTCATCATTCCTATTATTCTTTTCCTTTCTTCTACAGATTTTATAGTTGTTATAGATATTGAAAGTATACCAACAATTAAACCAAAATACAAGAATGAATTAATTATTTTTACAATTCCACTTGTTACCTTTAATCCAATGTCTATTATATCATCTACAAATATAAAAAATTGATTTTTTTGTTTAAGATATTTTGTTAAATCTTTTTTAGCATTTTTGTTGTTTGAAAGTGCAAAATAATATCCATGTATTCCATCATTTTTAAAGTTTTGAATGTTTAAATTTTTAACACTTAGTAAAGGACCTATGGCAAGTGTATCGCTTACATTTGAAATTATGGCAGCAATCTTAAAAGACACAGCTCCTTTTCCAGTACTTTGTGATTCTGGTTTTGATCCTGGAATAAAGGTTATTTTATTTAAATTGAAAGAGTAAGTTTTTCCAAGTTCTAACTTAATATCGTTCATTCCATCGATATAATTTTGAGGAACTATTGCAAATCCAGTATTGTTATAAATAAAGTTCCAAATTTCTCTGTCTGTTTTGTTTGATAATTCTGGTATTTTATCTTTTATTTTTAATTTATTGAATGAAAAAAATTCGTTTGAACCAAATATTAGAGGTATTTCAATATTGTTTTTTCCTGCTGTTAGCATATAAAATTCTCCAGCTGTTTTAATACTGTCTAAAGAATTTAATTCTTTAGAATTAAGTTTAATTGGTATAAATCCACCAGGCATTTCTACTACAACACCATCAAATCCAGCAAATAAAGAATCTTTTTCTAAAGCTAATTTTTGAGTTTGTAAGTAAGGTAAAATTGTTACTACTACTATTACAAAGATTACTATACCATACAATGAAACAATTAATCCAGTTTTCTTTTTTTCTCTCATAGGATAGGTTAAAGCGATTTTTAATATTGGAATCATTTTTTTAATTTTTATGCTTAAAAATATTTTCTCAAAAATAATAAAATTATTTATTGTAAGTAAAATAATAGATATTAAAATCAATATACTTTTACTGCTGAGCATAAGTATTTCATCACTTTTGAATAAAAATGGTAATAATAAAGTTATTAAAGGAGTTATACTTTTAAGCAAGTTGTTTTTCTTTTTTAATATATATGGAAATAATAAAATTAAAAATGAAATAGATGTGTAGCGTACATAATTAATGTTTATAAATAAAAAAGCAATAGACAGTATAAAAAACAAAATATAATTAAATAGAGAGTTTTTTTCTCTAATATTTTTAATATTTTTTATAGCTTCTACTACATTTAATTTGCTTATTATTAGTGTATAAAAGTAAGTTATAGATATTGGAATTATAATTCCAAGAAGTACCCCAATATAAATTGAGTTTAAAGTTATATGATATGAATTAAATGTTGGTATAGATTGTACGATATTTGAAGACGCTATTGAAGAACTAACTTCTGCAATATTACTAAAGGTAAACTTAGACAAAAAAATACCAGTAAATATTCCTATTGGAACAGAAAATAATGTATATAAGATACTTTCATAAAAAATAATATTTCTTATTCCAGTTTTTTGTACACCAATAGCTCTTAAAATACCTAATTCTCTTTTTCTTTCATCTACCATCATAGAGTACATATTTATAATTAAAATACCACCAGAAATTATTGCAAAACCACTAAAAAATATAAATATAGCAGCAATTTCTCCACCAGATAATTTTTGTATTTGATTGTCTTTTGAATAAGTTATAGAAGGTAAATTTTTATATTTATTGTATATTTTTTTAATTTCTTTAGTATGAGAATTCCCTTCAATTATTCCACCAGTGTTGGATATCAAAAAATCTGTGTAAGTACCTGTTGGGAATTTTTTACCTTGTCTTGCAGAATTTAAAGTTAAAAAAACAGAACCATTAACTCCTTCAGCGTGACGTCCTCTATAATTTAATATTCCTTTTAAATCTACAATTTTTTTAACTTTATAAGTTTTTGGAAATAGAAAGGATAATGTATCTTTACCTTGAATAACTTCAATTGAATCCCCTACTTTTATATTTAATGTTTTTGATAGATCTTTTGTTATTATTGCTTCATTATCCTTTAAATCTAAAAATTCATCTGGAATATTAATTTTAGTACTACCGAAATTTTTTAATTTTGAATAGTCCATTCCAACAAATCCCACTTGTTTTATTTCAGAAAGTTTTAATGACTTTAAATTTCCTTTTTTTGAAATAGGATAAGTTGTTTGATATATTGGTATAACTCCATCAATTAATTTTTTTTCTTTTAATTCTTCAAGAAAGGGTTTAATACTTTTTTCTTTTATACCAGTTCCAGAAAAGAGTACTTCATCTACTTCTCCAAAATATTTTTCTATATTTTCATAAACATAATTATTAAAAGAATCATTTATACCAAGAGCCCCTATTATAAAAGCCATACCAATCATAGACCCTAATACCATTAAAAAAGCTTCTGTCTTTTTTCTGAAGATATTTCTAAAAGCCATTTTCATTATAATATTTTTTCTATTTAATATAAAGAATATGAATATTAAAATTGTAGCTATTATGATTAAGTAGTTGATCATGAATTTCACCTACCTTTCAGATATAATTTTTCCACTATCCATTTCAAAAATTTTACTTGAATACTCTGTTATTCTTATATCATGAGTTACTATTACAAAGGTTTGTGCATTTTCTTTATTTAATTTAACTATTAAATTCATTATTTCCATACTTGTTTTTGTATCAAGTGCTCCAGTTGGTTCATCAGCCCAAACTATTTTTGGAGTAGTTACTAAGGCACGAGCAATTGCAACTCTTTGTGATTCTCCACCACTTAACATGGAAGGAAAACTTTTGCTTCTTTTAGAAAGTCCAACTTGTTGCAACATTTCTAAAGCTTTTTTTCTTGATGTTTTTTCATTTTCTCCATTTATTAATAAAGGTAATTCAACGTTTTCAACAGAATTTAATACTGGTATTAAATTATAAGATTGAAAGATGAACCCCATGTTTTTTGATCTAAATGAAGTAAGTTCATTATCTTTTAATTCAGTTATTTCAATACCTGCAACTTTAATTTTCCCTTCTGTTGGTCTATCTATTCCAGATAAGCAATTTAATAATGTTGATTTTCCAGAACCTGATGGTCCAAGTATGGAAACTATTTTTCCTTCTTCAATTTTTAGATTTATACCATTTAAAGCGTCAACTTCTAAGTCGCCAGTATTATATATTTTTTTTAAGTTTTCTGTTACTATCATAAAATTCACCTCCTATTTATTAAATTATACAACTTTTTATGCGTTTTTTTGGAAAAAATAGTAGATTATTGGAAATAATCTACTATTTTAAATATTTTTTATTAATTTTAAAATGGGGTTGGTTATTATAGTTTTGTAGTTTTTATATAAAACCATACCAGGTTTTGCACCACCTGGTTTCCAAACGTTTTTTCTTTGAGTGTAATCTACAGCAACATTTGAAGACAACTTTGCTCTTGAAAAAGTTGCAGCTAATGAAGCAGCGTATTCAATTACTTTAAGTGGAACTTCTTTTCCAGCTGATTTTATTATTGTGTGGGATCCAGGTATTCCTTGAGTGTGTAGCCATATGTCTTCTTTATATGCGTTTTTAGTTAGTTCATCATTTTGCTTGTTGTTTTTTCCTACATATATTTCAAAATTCATGTATTCAAAATGTCTATATGAATTCTTTACTTTTTTTATTTTTCTCTTTTTCTTAGATTTTATCAGTCCAACTAAAAACATCTCTTCGTGAATTTCTTCAAGAGTTTCAATGTCTTCACTTGAATCTATAGTTTCCCAAAGTTGATACAGGTATTCGAGTTCTTTTATAAATTTCTTAATTCTATTTTTTGAAAACTCTACCATTGTTTTTGTTTTTTTGATTTTTTTAAAGTATTTTTCTAAGTTAGTAGTTGGATTTTTTAATGGATTTAATTCTATTTTTACTTTTTTACCACTTTCCCAATCCGTTACTTCTATGAATTTATCTCCCCTTTTTGCAGTATATAAGTATGATTGAAGTAATTCACCTTTTTTTATCATTTCTGGAAGTTTTTCTTCTTTAGATATATCTTTTAAAAGATTATTCTTTGTACGCTCATTTTTTTCTATATTTTTAATTACTATTTTTTCAAGTTTTTTCTTTGTTTCAATAATTTTAGATTTTTTAGTTCTTTCTTCAAAGAGCTTTAAAATACCTTCTGAAGGGCTTAATTCTTCATATATATAATTTTCAGGAGTTATGGAAGAAACATCTGGTTTTTCTAAATCTTTAAAATAGTATACAGTATTATTTTTAATCTGATTACGAGCTTTTTCTATACCTATTTTTCTCAATATTTCTTCAGATTTTTTAGAAAACCCCATGAATGGAAAATCAAGTAAGTTAATATCATCAAATATCAATGCTTTTGAATCATCGTAATAAGGTATGTACTTAGCTCCAGGTAAAATACTTCTCATAGAATCGGTTGATTTTTTTAAAGCATCAATAATTTTATTTTCATCATTTACCAAGATTAAGTTTGATTTACCCATTAATTCAAAGTATAATTTAAAAATTTTTAAATCTCCAAGCTCATTGCGGTTTTTTATTTCAATGTATCCAATTCTATCCAAACCCATTTGTTTTACATTAACAATCTTTCCACCTTTTATTTTTTTTCTTAAAAGTAAAGAAAAGTTTTGAGGAGAATCAGGAACATCAGGTTTTTCATTTAATAATACTATATAGGCTGGATTTCTGAGTGAAAAAAGTATATTTTTTTTATTTAGCTTTATTAATAATTGATGATTAACTGGTTGATAAATGTTTTTAATAGTCATTCCAGTAGTTTCAGTGTTTATTTCATTTATTAATTTATGTATTACAAGTCCATCTATTGGCATAAACTACACCTCACAAAGTTACTATTTTTTTATTTCCATATATGTCTATAACTTGAGAAAAAAATTCTGGATTGTGCTTTTTTGAGAGAACAAAAAAACATCGCCTATTTATATTTGGAACTTCAACCCATCCATCAGTAAATACAATAATTCCTTCAGGTCTTAAGTTTTCTTCAACGTAGTCAACGGCAGGTTGCAAATCTGTTGATCCTTTTCCTTTTAAAACCGTATCTCTCCATTTTCCTTTTGAATATTGAAGTACTGATTGAACATTTTCATCAGCTTGAATTAAACTTATTTTTCCACCAGATACTCTTGCTATATCTTCTATTTCACTGAAAAAATCATTGAATTCTTCTTCAATTATAGAACCACTTGTATCTACTATTACAGCAATTTTAGGACCTCTTTCTGTTCTCCAACCAGGTTGATCATCGTATCTTCTATTTGGTCTCATTTGCGTTCTATATTTATCTACAATTACTGAACTACCAAAAAATCTTCTTATTAGTGTTTTCCAATCAAATTTATTTTTTTTAGCCATTATTGAAATTGCAAGTTCAATTCCATTTGGTTCATTACCAGCAGATTTGTCATAGGCTTGAGTTACAACTTCGCTTATTATATCAAAGGTTATTTCTTCTGGTAATTCACTTTCAAATTCATGTGAGTCAGGAGAGGAATCATTTACTTCTTCCATATCTATGAAGTTGCTTTTTTCTATTATATCCATAGCATATGTGAAGTATTCTTCTGCTGTTTTATTCAACATATTAATTGGTGCTGTTACAAACAAAGTTTCGTTGTCTGTTCCATGACCCTCTAACAAAAAAACATCTAATGGTTCTGAAAGAGAGTCTAATTCTTTTATGTATTGATTTATGGAAGCATCCATTGCAAGTCCCCAAATACCTTTTTCCCTTTTTTTAGGTTTTATAAAGATGTGACCAAATATTATATGATAAATTTCATGTTTTATTAAAGCTTTTGTGAAACGTATTCCATACGACTTTAATCTTCTTGGATTGTATAAAAGTCTAAAGTTACCAGAAGAAGTTATAGATAACTTTGTTGTTCTTATATTTTCAGTTGGAATATTTTCAAAGTGCATTCTAATGTATGAAAAAAATACACTTTCCTTTGCAAGTTCTATCCATGCCTTTTCAACTATATCTTTCATAGTTCCTCCAACCATTTTTCTTCACTTAAAGAAATTGATAATTCTTCAAGTAATTTATCATAAAATGCTTTTTTTACTCCAGTGCTTTTTTCAATTAAATTATCTAAGTTTCTTAAAACTGAAAATATGGAATCTTTTGGAATATATTTTGATATTGATTTTATATTTTTTGCAATTATTTTATGTTCTGAATTATCTATTATTTGTATCATTTCATTTTCTTCTAATTTTTCTATATAATTATTTATCCTTAAGATTAAACTAACTTTTTCTTCTGTATTTAAATCATTTAATCTTTCAAAGAACTTTCCTTCAATTAATAGTTCTTGTGCAGTTGGTAGAGTCTTTTTATTATTTAAATGATTAAAAAAAGCATTTGTTGCATCTGCACCGAGTATAGATGCTCCAAGGGAATAACCATACTTTTTAATATCATTTTCAGAAAGATTTTTTAATACATTAGAGAATTTAAACCAACTTCTTGGACTTGGTCTTAAGTCTAATTTCATTGATACTATATGATCTGGAGTCATATATTCTGGATAATTATTTATGAAATCAATTACTTCATCTTTAACTTTTTCTTCTTTTGCCCACTTTGTCCAATCATTTACATTTGCATTTAAGGTCAAGTGAAAAAATCTTGACATGAATGCAGGATCTGTTATCAAATCTACTTGATCATACTCTTCATCTGGTGGGTTTGCAGCTGCCATTATCCAAGTATCTTTTGGTAAAACATGATTATGAATTCTTCTATCAACTAAAAGTTGCATTATTGCATTTCTTATAGAACGATGTGCTCTGTTTATTTCGTCTATCATTATTATTGTATTTGGATTTTCAGGCCACCAATCAGGTTTTAAAAATATTGTTTTATTAGTGCTTTTTGAAGGCATACCTATTAAATCTCCTGGCTCCATTTGAGAAATTACTAAAATTATTAAATCTCTCCCTGTTTCTTTGGCTATTTCTTTAGCTATATCTGTTTTTCCAACTCCAAAATGTCCCCATAAAAGTGGTATTTCATTTGATTCCATTATTTTTTTTGATAAATACTTTATTTCTGATGGTATCATAAAGTCGCCTCCTTGAATTTTTTTCTTAATTTTCTTTATAAAAAATTATACTCTAAGAATAATTAAAAATCAAATACAGAATAAAAAGTAGTTAATAGTAAAAAAGTAACAAAATAAAATCAGTTTAAAATAATACTTGACATTATAATATTTTTATTGTACAATTGAATTGTAAATAAGATGTTTTTTGTTTCAATTAAAAGTGTTTTTTTTCACTTGAAAATAAAAATGGAGGAATTTATATGAAGACAATAATTATAGGTTGTACTCATGCGGGAACAGCAGCTGCGCTTAATGCTAAAAAATTATATCCAGATATAGATATTACTGTATATGAAAAAAATGATAATATTTCTTTTTTATCTTGTGGTATAGCATTGTATATAGAAGGTGTTGTTAAGGATAGAAATGGTTTGTTTTATTCTTCACCAAAACAATTAAAAGAAATGGGAATCAATGCAAAAATGAAACACGAAGTAATAGATGTAGATGTGAATAATCATAAGATAAAAGTAAAAGATTTAGAAACAAATAAAGTATTTGAAGATTATTATGATAAATTAATAGTTACAACTGGATCTTGGCCAATTGTTCCAAATATAAAGGGCATAAAAATGGAAAATATACTTCTTTCAAAAAATTTTCAACATTCAAATGTGATAATTGAAAAAGCTAAGATAGCTCAAAATATAGTAGTTATAGGCGCTGGATATATTGGTGTTGAATTAGTTGAAGCATTTGAAAGAATGGGGAAAAAAGTAACTTTAATAGATATGCAAGATAGAATACTGAGTAAGTATTTAGATAAAGAAATTACAGATATTGCTGAAAATAAACTTTTAGAAAATAAAATAAATTTAGCTTTAAATGAAAAGGTTCAAGAATTTATTGGAGAAAACAACAAAGTAAATAAAGTGATAACAGATAAAAATGAATATAAAACAGATCTTGTTATACTGTGTATTGGATTTAAACCAAGTACAAAGTTATTTGAAAATAAATTAAATATGACTGATGATGGAGCTATAATAGTAGATGAATATATGAAAACAAGTAATAAAGATATACTTGCAGCAGGTGATTCTTGTGCAGTAAAGTATAATCCTACAAACACGCATAAATATATTCCACTAGCAACTAATGCCGTTAGAATGGGAACTCTTGTTGCTATGAATTTATATGAAAATAAAATAAAGTATATGGGAACTCAAGGTACATCTGGAATAAAAATATACAATCATAATATAGCTTCTACTGGATTAACAGAAGTTTTAGCAAAAGAAAATAATATAAATTTTGATACTGTAATTATAAATGAAAATAATAGACCGGAATTTATGCCAACATATTATAAATTAACTTTGAAATTAGTATATGAAAAAGAATCACATAGAATACTTGGAGCTCAAATAATATCAGATGCCGATTTAACACAATCAATTAATACTTTATCTATTTGTATACAAAAACATATGACAATAGAAGAGCTTGCATTTGTTGATTTCTTTTTTCAACCACATTATAACAAACCATGGAATTTTTTAAATACAGCAGCTTTAAAAGTTTTAGAAAAAGAATTTAAATAGATGAAATTCATCTATTTAAGTTCTTTTTTATTTTTATAAAATATTGTATAATTAATATTAGATTACTTATAAAATACGTGAATGTAATGATGGAAAATAGTAAAAAATAAAACATTCGCTGTTCAAATTTTCTAAAAAATGGAATTTGTTCACGGAAAAATATTAAAAATTCAAAACTTGCTTTTATAATCCAATTGAAGCCACTTACAATGTATATAAATGAAGATATAATGATAAGATTAAACTATTTAGTTGATGTGTTGGGTTATGAACCTGAATTTGTTGCTAAAAATTACCTTAAAGGGTTGGGTCTCATAAAAATAAAATAAAAAGCCATTTGGCTTTTTATTTTTTTGAGTTAAAATGTTATAATCCAATTAGAAAAAATAATTGGGGGAATAGTATGAAAAAACTTTATTTGATTGAAGATGATAAGAAATTAGCAACTCATTTAAGTGTTTATTTGAGGAAAAATAGATATGAAGTTTACACTGTTTTTGATTTTAGAAAAATAGAAGAAGAGTTTAAGAAAATAAATCCGGATTTAGTTATAATGGATGTAAATCTTCCATACAACGATGGATTTTATCTTTGTAGAAATATAAGAAAAGTTTCAAAGGTTCCAATAATATTTTTAACTGCAAGGATTGATCCTAAAGAACAAGTTTTAGGAATGGAATTAGGTGGAGATGATTATATAATTAAACCATTTAATTATCAAGTTTTAATTGCAAAAATAAATGCAATTTTTAGAAGGTATAGTAGTTTTGATGAAGTTACTTTGAAATACAAGAAGTTTAAATTGA
The DNA here is from genome assembly GCF_014701195.1 of Tepiditoga spiralis. Taxonomy (NCBI): domain Bacteria; kingdom Thermotogati; phylum Thermotogota; class Thermotogae; order Petrotogales; family Petrotogaceae; genus Tepiditoga; species Tepiditoga spiralis. Next base: position 274,499 of record NZ_AP018712.1, on the reverse strand, counting down.
GTGCAGATAAGATGTTGTTATATTTTGAAGATAAAAAAATAAATTTAAGTAAAACAGAATTTCAAATATTGTGGAAATTATTTGAAAAACAAGAAGAAACAGTTAATAGGGATGAAATACTGGAAAGTATTTGGAAAAATGGAGATTTTGTTGATGAAAATACATTGAATGTAAATTTAACGAGACTTAGAAATAAATTAAAAACTTTTGGCATTAAAAATTTTATTAAAACTATAAGAAAAAAGGGATATACTTTGAATTCAAACTATGAAGAGGAAGAAAAATGAAATTAAAAATAATAAGCAATTATTTTTTAGATAGAAAATATTTTATAATATTATATTATTTTTCAACAATACTAATTTCAATTTATTTTAGTGCAGAAACAAAAAAAATAGATATAGTTTATCCACTTATTATGTCTAGTTATATTCTAGTAATATTTTTTTTAATAGATTTTATAAGATATTATATTTTCAACTTGCACATGTTGAGAACTTCTAAAAATAGATATTATAAAATAAAAAGTTATACAAAAGAACAAAAAAATATTTTAGATACAATAGAACTCGTTAATATTTCGGCATTTGGTGAAATATCAAAAATTAAAACTGAAAATGAACAAAAAAATTTTTTTATTTCACAATGGATTCACAATTTAAAGACACCCGTTTCAGTTATAGATTTGATACTTCAAGAAAATGAAGAGTATGAATTTATAAATGAAATAAAAGAAGAAAATGAACGTATTAAAAATTTATTAAATCACCTTTTAAATATAATGAGATTAAATGAATTTACAAGAGATTTTGATCCTCAAAAGTATAATTTTTATGATGAAATAATTGATATAGTAAAAGAAAAAAGTGCACAATTTATTCATAATGAAGTATATCCTGAAATAAATGGAAATAATAAAATAAATATAATAGTTGATAAAAAATGGAATAGATTTTTAATAGAACAAGTTATAAATAATGCTATAAAATATTCTGATAAAAATAAAAAAAGCAAAAAAGTTATTTTTAGATTAAAAGAAAAAGAAGATATAATTTTAGAAATTGAAGATAATGGAATAGGAATTCCAGAATATGATATAAATAGAGTTTTTGAACCATTTTTTACAGGAGAAAATGGAAAGGATTTTTTGAATTCTTCTGGAATAGGTCTTTATACATGCAAACTCATATCTGAAAAAATAGGAGCAAAAATAAATATTGAATCTAAATTGGGAAAAGGGACAAAAATCATTATAAGTTATAAAAAGGAAGTAGGTTTTAAAAATGAAAAAGATTAAAATAAAAAATTTATATAAAGTTTATGGTGCACATAAAAATTTTGAAGGAACAAGGGCATTAAACGGTATAAATTTAGAAATAGAAAGTGGACAAGTTGTTGCAATAATGGGGCCATCTGGATGTGGGAAAACTACATTATTTAGCATGATATCTGGTATAGATACACCAACATCTGGAGAAGTATGGGTAAAAGATAAAAATATTTTTAAAATGAATTCAGAAGAAAGGGCAACTTATAGAAGAAACAATATAGGATTAATATTTCAAGAAGATATGCTTATAGATTATTTTACAATATATGAAAATATAAGTTTATTAAGAAATGATACTAATGAAATAAAAAAATTATCTGAATACTTTGGAATAAATAAATTTTTAAATAAATATCCAAAAGAACTTTCATTTGGTGAAAGACAGAAAGTTGCAGCTTGTAGAGCATTTATAAATAATCAAGATTTAATACTTGCAGATGAACCAACTGGTAATCTTGATTCTAATTCTTCTAAAAAATTTATTGAGTATGTTTTAAAATTAAATAATATAAGAAATGATACATTTTTAATGGCAACGCATGATCCTTTTGTTGCTAGTTATTGTAATAGAGTAGTCTTTTTAAATGATGGGAAAATAATTATGGATATATATAAAAAAGAGTCAAGAAGACATTTTTTAGATAGAATATTTGATTGTTTGGTTATATTAGAAGGTGAAATTAATGATATGGAACAGGAAATTTTATAGAAATATAATTTTAAAAAATATTATAAATGAAAAAAATATTTATTTTTCATACTTTTGGCCTATAAGTACATTAATAATGATTTTTTTTATATTTTTAAATTTAAATATGAACATAAAAATAGAAACAACTTCATCTCTATTAAAATATTCATTAATAATTATAGTTGCTTATTTTATTATATTTAATAAAATTATACAAAATTTAATTAAAGACATTAGAAAAAAAAATATAGAGAAATTTTATAAATTGGGTTTTACAAAAAAATTTATGTGGAAAATATTTTATATGGAATTTTTTATAATAAATATAATTACGATACTTTGGGGAATAATGGAAGGTATAATTTTTTTAAAATTATTTTTTTCTATTACAAAATCAATTCTCTTTTTACAAAATAATATGAAGTTAGAAATTAAAACATTTATTATAACTTTTTTTATTTTTTTGATATCGATTAATTCTATTTTTTTACTAAAAATAAAAATGAAAAAAATAAAAGACTATAAATTTTTTTTATTTTCAATATTTTTAGTTATCTTTATATCGTTATTTCTATTTTCTTATGCATATAAAAATTTTAAAGTTGCTTCAATAAATTTTGAGGGTTATTTAAAAGCGGTATTAAATGATAAAAAAGTATTTTCAAAAGAAAAATTTAAAGATTTATCAGTAATAATAGATAAAAAGTTTATATTGATATCAGAAGAAGATTATCCAAAAATAAGTGATTTGTACTATTTTAAAAAAAATAGTTATTTAAAAATAAAAAACAAAGTATATGAAGTAAAAAAGATAATAGAATTAGAAGATAAATTTTTGAGAGATGTTTATGTAATAAAAAAAGATAGTTTTCAATTTTTAAAAAATAATTTTAAAATACAAAAATACAAGATCGTGAATAACTATCCAATAAAAATAGAAGACTGGATAAAAGTTATAAACATAAATAATAATCTAAATTCTTATATTACAAATGATGTAATCTTAAAAAGGTTATTGTTTTTATATCAAAAAAGGAAAAATATTTTTTTATATGATGTATTTATAATATTATTAACAGGTTTTATAGTCTTTATATCTTCAATGTTTCAAATATACTTTTATTCAATAAGAGAAATGAAAAAAAATGAAAAAATTATTATAAATATGTATAAACTGGGTATTTCAAAAAACAAACAATTGAAAAATATGTTAAAAAGGCTAAAAATTAGATTCTTTTTACCATCTTTTTTTGGATACATTGTTCAATTTCTTATTTTTATTGTACTTGAATATAATTTTTTTGTATTTAACAATAACTCTATAATTAATTCATTTTTTTATGAAAGTTTTATACTCATTGTAATTACTATTATAGAATTAATTTTTTATTATAATATAAAATTAAAATATAAAAAGATACAAAATTAAATTTATCTTTATAAATGCAAAAAATGTCCCTTTGAGGGGACGAGGGTTTGTTGAAAGGATGTTATTTTGATTTTGCATTCACTAAATTTTAAACTCCAACCCAACCAACTAACTAACTTCTCATTCAATTAACACGACGTTGAAAAAAGGTTAAAAGAAATGTAATTGACAAAAGAAGGAGAAAGTGATAGAATGATTGAGTCGCTGAGGGAAAAGCAAGCGAAGGAGAAAGAAGCTCATTGAAAAATGGATAGAGGTAGTAAAATAAAACTTTTCGAAAGAAAAGGACGCTAGTAAGAAAGAACTAGAGTGAGAATCAAACCATTCGAATGGAGGGTTTGATCCTGGCTCAGGGTGAACGCTGGCGGCACGCCTAACACATGCAAGTCGAACGAAGAAATCCACTTCGGTGGAGAGTATTAGTGGCGAACGGGTGAGTAACGCGTAGGAATCAACCCTTTGGACTGGGATAGCTATGGGAAACTGTAGGTAAAACCGGATAAGCTCGAGAGAGGAAAGGAAGAGAAGCGCCAAAGGACGAGCCTGCGTCCCATCAGGTAGTTGGTGAAGTAAAAGATCACCAAGCCGACGACGGGTAGCCGGTGTGAGAGCACGAACGGCCACAAGGGAACTGAGAGACGGACCCTACTCCTACGGGAGGCAGCAGTGGGGAATTTTGGACAATGGACGGAAGTCTGATCCAGCGATGCCGCGTGAAGGAAGAAGTCCTTCGGGATGTAAACTTCTGAATTTACAGAATATAAAGTACTGGGGACAGTACAAGGAAGGTATGTAAAGAAAAGCCCCGGCTAACTACGTGCCAGCAGCCGCGGTAAGACGTAGGGGGCGAGCGTTGCCCGGAATCACTGGGCGTAAAGGGAACGTAGGCGGTTATGTAAGTCAGGTGTGAAATGTCACTGCTCAACGGTGGAACAGCGCTTGAAACTGTATAACTTGAGGATACTAGAGGAAGACGGAATTACCAGAGTAGGGGTGAAATCCGTAGATATTGGTAAGAAGGCCAGTGGAGAAGTCGGTTTTCTGGAGTAATCCTGACGCTGAGGTTCGAAAGCTAGGGGAGCGAACCGGATTAGATACCCGGGTAGTCCTAGCCGTAAACGATGTTCACTAGGTGTGGGATGTCAAAGTTCCGTGCTGAAGCAAACGCGATAAGTGAACCGCCTGGGGAGTACGTCCGCAAGGATGAAACTCAAAGGAATTGACGGGGACCCGCACAAGCGGTGGAGCATGTGGTTTAATTCGAAGCTAACCGAAGAACCTTACCAGGAATTGACATGGAGATAAGGTAGTAGAGATACTACTAACTTTCGCAAGAAAGGAGTCTCACACAGGTGGTGCACGGCCGTCGTCAGCTCGTGCCGTGAGGTGTTGGGTTAAGTCCCGCAACGAGCGCAACCCCTGCCATTAGTTGCCAGCATGTGAAGATGGGCTACTCTAATGGGACAGCCGTCGACGAGACGGAGGAAGGAGGGGATGACGTCAGGTAAGCGTGCCCCTTATGTTCTGGGCGACACACGTGCTACAATGGTACGGACAGAGGGAAGCGAAGCTGAGAAGTGGAGCAAATCTCACAAACTGTACCTCAATTCGGATTGCAGGCTGAAACCCGCCTGCATGAAACCGGAATCGCTAGTAATCGCAGGTCAGCCAAACTGCGGTGAATACGTTCTCGGGTCTTGTACACACCGCCCGTCACGCCACCCGAGTTGGAAACGCCCGAAGATGGATGCTGTAACCGCAAGGAACGGATGCATCGAGGGTGGAGCTAGTGAGGGGGGCGAAGTCGTAACAAGGTAGGTGTACCGGAAGGTGCGCCTGGATCACCTCCTTTCTAAGGAGAACAACTACCTCTATCCATTATTGAGTGAGATGGGCTAGTAGCTCAGGTGGTCAGAGCGCACGCCTGATAAGCGTGAGGTCGGAGGTTCAAATCCTCCCTGGCCCACCAGATCACAAAGTTCATTGACAAGTGCATAAGAAAGAAAGTCCAAAGTAAAAAGGGCATACAGGGGATGCCTAGGCGACCAGAGGCGAAGAAGGACGTGGCAAGCTGCGAAAAGCTACGGGGAGAAGCAAGCAATCGAAGAACCGTAGATGTCCGAATGGGGAAACCCGGAAGAGCCCGAAAGGGAGGCGAACCCAGCGAAGTGAAACATCATAGTAGCTGGAGGAAAAGAAATCAAAGAGATTCCCTGAGTAGTGGCGAGCGAAAAGGGAAGAGCCCAAACCAAATTGATGTAAAAGGGTACAGCCGTTGTCAATTTGGGGTAGAGGGACAGCTTAACTCGAACTGTAAATAGAGGGAATAGGTAAAGAGGAAGTCGAAGTATATGGGAAGATAAACCAAAGAAGGTGAAAGTCCTGTAGACGAAAACTCGTAAACTAATCGAAGCTGATCCCAAGTAGCGTGGGACACGAGGAATCCTGCGTGAATCAGGGGAGACCACTCTCCAAGGCTAAATACTCCTGGTCGACCGATAGCGAATAGTACCGTGAGGGAAAGGTGAAAAGGACCCCGTGAGGGGAGTGAAAGAGAACCTGAAACTGTATGCCTACAGGAAACGGGAGCGGAAGTGACCGTGTGCCTTTTGATTAATGTGCCCGCGAGTTATCGTATATGGCGAGGTTAAGTCGAAAGAGACGAAGCCGAAGGGAAACCGAGTTTTAAAAGAGCGAAAGTCAAATGCGATAGACCCGAAGCCCAGTGATCTATCCATGTGCAGGTTGAAAGTTAGGTAAAACTAAGTGGAGGACCGAACCGGTAGGTAGTGAAAAATCTTCGGATGACATGTGGATAGCAGTGAAAAGCTAATCGAACTGGGTGATAGCTGGTTCTCTCCGAAACGTGTGTAGGCACGGCCTCGACAAAGAAAGTGTTGGGGGTAGAGCACTGATTGACGTATGGGGGCGACCTCAGAAATCAGTCAAACTCCGAATACCAATACTGAATAGTCGGGAGACAGACTACGGGGGATAAGCTCCGTGGTCGAAAGGGAAACAGCCCAGACCGCCAGCTAAGGTTCCGAAGAAATGGCTAAGTGTGAAAGGTAGTGAAGTTCTGAAGACAGCCAGGAGGTTGGCTTAGAAGCAGCCACCCTTTAAAGAGTGCGTAACAGCTCACTGGTTGAAGAACAATGCGCCGAAAATGTAACGGAGCTAAAGCCATACACCGAAGCTGCGGAATTGGAGTAATCCAATTGGTAGGAGAGCATTGTGTAGTAGGGAGAAGGTAAACTGGAAGGTTTGCTGGACGAGACACAAGAGCGGATGCGGGCATGAGTAGCGAAATGAATGTGAGAATCATTCACCCCGAAAGTCTAAGGGTACCTGGGGAAGGGTCGTCCACCCAGGGTAAGTCGGAGCCTAAGGTGAACCCGAAAGGGGTAATCGATGGGAAACAGGTAAAGAGTCCTGTACCAGTATGAACGAGATATAAGGGGGGACGCAGGAGGTGAATCGCCGAGACCAAGTTGCAAGGTCTTCTAAGCAGTAAAGCCGAAGAAACGAGTAGGGAAAACCGCTTGTGGAGGAAAAGCTGTGAAGGGAAGGACGTAAGTCTAACGGGGAGGAGTCACACTGCCAAGAAAAGCCTCGTATATCGCTTGAGAGAAATACTGACCGTTCCGTAAACCGACACAGGTAGACGGGTTGAGAAAACTAAGGGGAGCGGAATAACCTCTGTTAAGGAACTAGGCAAAATAGCCCCGTAACTTCGGGAGAAGGGGTGCTCTTGATGGTGTTGCAAAATGCGATTGAGAGTCGAAGTGGAAAGTCCCAGGCGACTGTTTACCAAAAACACAGGTCTATGCGAACACAAAAAGTGGAAGTATATGGACTGACGCCTGCCCAGTGCCGGAAGGTTAAGTGGAGTGGTGAGAGCTACGAAACGAAGCCCCGGTAAACGGCGGCCGTAACTATAACGGTCCTAAGGTAGCGAAATTCCTTGTCGGGTAAGTTCCGACCTGCATGAATGGCGTAACGATCTGGGAGCTGTCTCAACAGAGGATCCGGCGAAATTACAGAGTGGGTGAAGATGCCCACAACCCGCAGTTAGACGGAAAGACCCCATGGAGTTTTACTGTAGCCTGACGTTGTAAATGGTTATAATGTGTACAGGATAGGTGGGAGGCGAAGAAGGAAGATCGCAAGGTTTTCTAGAGCCGACGTTGGGATACCACCCTCATTATAATGATTTACTAACGGTGGAATGTGAAGAGCATGAGCCGGACAGCGTTAGGTGGGCAGTTTGACTGGGGCGGTTGCCTCCTAAAGAGTAACGGAGGCGTACGAAGGTCGGCTCAGGTGGGTTGGAAATCCACCGGTGAGTGCAAGGGCAAAAGCCGGCTTGACTGCGAGACTGACAGGTCGAGCAGAATGGAAACATGGTCCTAGTGACCCGGCCGAGGCGAGTGGAAGCGCGGTCGATCAACGGATAAAAGTTACCCTGGGGATAACAGGCTAATGACGCTCGAGAGTTCATATCGACGGCGTTGTTTGGCACCTCGATGTCGGCTCATCGCATCCTGGGGCTGAAGTCGGTCCCAAGGGTTGGGCTGTTCGCCCATTAAAGCGGTACGTGAGCTGGGTTCAGAACGTCGTAAGACAGTTCGGTCCCTATCTGCTGCGGGCGTAGGAAGCTTGAGGAGGGTTGCTCTTAGTACGAGAGGACCGGAGTGAGTGTACCGCTGGTGAATCAGCTGTCAGGCAAATGGCAGGAGCTGAGTAGCTAAGTACATGACCGATAACCGCTGAAAGCATCTAAGCGGGAAACGGGCTCCAAGATAAGGCTTCCCGCTCATTTATGAGGTAAGGGTAGTTCGAGACTAGAACATAGATAGGCCACAGATGTAAGTGCAGTGATGTATTGAGTCGAGTGGTACTAATAACCCGAGGCTTTGGACAAACTTTCTTATGCACTAGTGAGTGAATAATTTGGGACGAGGATAAGGTAAGGGGAACCACCCAGATCCATTCCGAACCTGGCCGTTAAGCCTTTATCTGCCGATGGTAGTACACTTCGTGTGTGCAAGAGTAGGTTTTTGTCCCGCCATTCTTTTTGAGTCAACCTTTCGGTTGACTCTTTTTTTTTTTTAAAATTATTATATATTTAACAAAAAATAAAGAAGCGGCTTAGCCGCTTCTATTTTATAAAGTTTTGTATATTTTTTATTTTATTTGTTGTTCAATACAAATGTTTATTTTCATTATTATAAATAATTTTTAAAAATATTTCATTTTTTAATTATTAAAATTACGTACTATTTCTTTTTCTTCTTCTGTTAATTCATATAAGTCATAAACCATTTCATCAATTTTATTTTCTAATTCTGTTGTATCTTTCTTTTGTTTTTTTAATTCTATTATTTGGTTTACTATTTTAATAAATATTTTTTGATTTGAATTTTTTACTTTTATTGGAATATTCATTAATGGTTCTTTATCAATTTGATAAGTATTTCCTTGCATTTTTCCCATGTTTCTTAACCAAAATTCAATAAGTTTTGAATTTAAAATTCCAGTTAAATATTTTAAATTTATTCTTATTGTTTTTATTGAAAAAAATGATTGTGAAATATAACAATCAAAATTATTAAAAGAAAATGTAGGTTTTGAACATTTCCTTAATGATATAATTTTTTCTCCTTTAAAAAAGTTTTCGTTTCTAGATCTATGTAATCCATAAGGTTTATTATCTGATGTATTTATTGATAAAAATAAATCTAAATGTTTTTTTATATTTGGAAATTTATTAATCTTATTATTAATATTAGGCTTTGTATAAATGATCCAAAATTTATTTTTATTGTTTGTATAGTATTTTTTAATTTCATTTGTTGTATAATATGGTCTTATTAATGTATTTATTTCATTTTCACTTAAATTTAAATTTTTTAATTCATTATTTGTTAATACAAATATTCCGCTTCCTTTTTTTAAATTTAAAATATTTGCATTTTTTTTGTTTAAAAAATCTTGTGGTACAACTATTCCTTGTGCGATTTCATTCTTTTTTAAATATATATTTTTATTTTTCTTAATTTTATTAATAATTATATAAGTTTTATTATCTAAAAGTTTAATGTTATCATCTTTTTTAAAATTATTTTTAGAAATTTTAGATGAATAATATTTAAATTTTTTATTTTTATTTTTTCCTAAAAATAAATTCAATTCATTTTTTTCTATATTTTTATCTAAAACTTCTCTATAATCGACAATATATTCTTTGCTTTTATTATCTTTTTCTATCAAAAATATCATTGTTTGTTGAGCAGCATTTTCAAAAACCATATAGTCACCAAAATTTATAAATTGTTTAATTATGCCATCTTTCATTATATGATTTCTCATTTTTTTACCACCGAATGTAGTTAACCAGTTATTAGGTGCTATAAAATTAAGAGTCCCTTTGTTTTTTAAAATATTTAAACCTAAAGAAGTAAAAAAATACCAAAAATCCATTTTTCCTATATAATATTTTTTTCCAAAATTACTATTTTGAACAGGAATAAATATTTTTTTATTCTTTCTTTCTCCAATATAAGGTGGATTTCCAATAACAATATCAAATCCTCCTTTTTCTTTAAAAACTTCTGCAAATTCAAGTTTCCATAAAAAATAAGGTTTTCTTTTTTCTTTTTGTAATTTTTCAAGTTCTTTTATTTTATCTTTATTTCCACTTTCACTCAAAGTAAATTTTATTAATTCCCATTCCAAAGAGTTTAGCGATTCTTTTATTTGTTTTTTCTTTAATGAATTTTTTTCGATAAAAAAATTTTTATGTAAAGCTTTAATATTCGATAAAATATCTCTTTGTTTTTCTTCAAAGTCAGTATAAAAAAGTTTTGGATTAATTATTTTATCCTTTTTTTTATATTCCTTATTTAAAAGTTTTTCATCAAAAAGATTTATTCCTTCAAATTCATCTAATAAAGAGTTTCCAACCATTAAATTAAAATCAAGGTTTGGTAATGGATTTATATTATTGTTTTCACTATCAACAACTATTGATAACCATAATCTAAGTTTTGCTATTTCTACTGCACTAGGCTCTATATCTACTCCAAATAAACTATTTTTTATTGTTTCGATTTTCAAATTATATAACGAACGTTCTATTAATAGTTTATCTTTAATATTCCAAAATTCATCTAATTTATTATCTTTTTTTAATCTAAAATATTCATGTATAATAAAATATTCTGTTAATACATTTCTTACTTTTACAATTTCAATAAGCATTCCAAGAGGAAATGCTCCAGAACCTATTGCAGGATCTGCAATTTTTACATTTTTTAATGCTTTATCTATTTTATGTATATTTTTAAAAATGCTTATGTGTATTCCCCATTCTTCATCTTTTACTTTTTTACCATTTTTATATTCCATTTCAAAAATGTGTGTGTCATATTCTTTTACAAATTCTCCAATTTGTAATAATTCTTCAAATTTTTCTCTTTCTACTTCTTCTATCTCATTATCAAGATAGTTAATTAAAGACTCTTTACACATATAATATACAATTTCTCTTGGAGTATAAAAAGCACCTTTAAATTTTCTATCTTTTACATCAAGTAAATTTTCAAATACTTTTCCTAACATTTCAGGATCAACTGCTATTTCTGTTTCATATGGTTCATTCTCTGCTATTGTAAAATTATATCTATCAAATATATCTAAAATACCTTCTTCTTTTTCATTTGAAAAAATTGTATCTGGAATATGAAAATTTGTTGTTTTCCAATCATATCCTTCATAGGGTTCAAATAATCCTCCATTTAAAAAAGGAATTTTACAATTAAATTTTTTATAATATTGATTTTCTCCTCTATATGTATTTAAAGCTTCGTAAAATAAATATTCTAAATAATCATTAAAGAAATTTTTATTAGTAGTAAATCTTTTGTGGTGTTCAAATAACTTTCTTACAAAATTTTTTTCTCCATCTCCCCATTTACCTTCAAATGGAGTATTTTTAAAACAATTCATTATTATATCTAATTCATTATCATCTAAATTTTCTATTACTTCTTTTTGACTTTTATATTCATTTTTATTTATTCTTTTATAGAGGTTATTTAATAATTCTTTTTCAGATGGAGTTTTATTTTTCAAAATATCTTCAAATTGTTCTTTATTCAACTTTTCATGAATAGCCTTTACTCCAAGCCAGCCTTTTTTTTGTAAAAAATATAAAAATGCTAATTGTCCCATCAATTTTTTAGAAAATTCCTCTGAAAACTCCTCAACTTTTTCAGTGTGTTTTAATGCTTCTTGTACAAATTCTTTATCTTTTTCTAAATGTTCTTTTAACTCAAGATATTTTTCTTTATATTTATCAAAAAATTCCTTTGTTACTTTTTCTATTTGGAATATATTTTCAAGTTGTTCTAATGTTGCTTCTTCATTATTTTTAACTAATTGATTTAATTGTTTTTCTGCTGTATGTGTAGCTTCATTTTTTCCTAAAATATACGAATATCTTTTGGCTGGAGTTAATTTTTCTTTTATACCTTCAAAAGTAAATGAATAATCAAGTTTTATAAAAGATAATCTCCAAGAATTTGATACATCATTATAAAAACTAACTAATGCTGCATCATGCATAGGAATTTTATCATTTCCCTTTAATAAGTTTGCAACAAAATTTCTTTGTTTTGTTCTTGCTTTTGTTGGATCAATAGTATTACCATTATCTAATTTATCTTTTGTTTTTACAGCAATTACATATATTTTTTTTCCTTCTTTATCTTCATAATCTTCTACAATTTGGTAATATTCTATATATTCTGTATATTCTTTTGGTTCCTTTTGAATAGTTCTATTTCTTACTGTAGTATTTATAACTCTTGCAGTAAATTGTTTAAAAATTTCTATATTAAATCTATTACTTACTAATTTTTTTATGATTTCATTTCTTTTTTGTTTTATTTGTTTCATTTTTCACCTCTTTAATTAATATATTCTGATAAAATAACTTCTATTTTACTTGTACTATTTTTTACGTCTGTTTTTTCAATATTTTTATAACTATCAGGTATTATTTCAAAAACAATATCTAATAATTTATGAGGATTAGTTTCTTTTTTCAATAATTTTTCTATTTCATTATTAATATTTTTTATTATCTCTTTAGATAAATATCCATTTTCAAATAATTCTTTTATTTTATAAAATCTTTTTTCTTCTTTTCCACTAAAGGTCTTTTTATAATTTTCAAATCCTTTAATTAATTTTAAAAACTTTGCATCATTTCCTATTTTTTTTATTGGTGTTTTTTTAATATTTTCTTCTTTTTTGATTTTAAAATATTCTTTATTCCAATTTAACATATCAAAAAAGTTATCATTTATTTTGATTTTAGGTTCATCTTTTTGGCATTTTAATATTTTTACTCCTTCAAAAAAAGTAAGTTCTCTACCATTAAAATCAGAATTACAAATATATATTCTTTTTAATTCTCCATCGCGTATAAAACTAACAACATTTTCTTTGCCTAAATTATTACATTTTGAAGATCTACTTTTTTTAGGTAAATTTTTAATTTTTAAAAATAATTCTTCATTATTATCTCTTATATCTCTTATTATTTTTAAATATTCTAATTCGGAATCGTCCCAATTTTCTTCATCTAAACTTAAATTTTTATTCAATGCTTCATATAATTTTTCTCCTGAAAATTCAAAAGAATTTATTTCTTCATCTTCTGTAAGAAATTTTGAATCCTCACCAAAAGTATTATGAAATGATTGTAATTTTGAAATAATATTTTCTTTTAAAGAGATATGTTCATTTGATTTTCTTGTAGGGAAAAAATTAAATACATGTATTTTATCAAAATTAGTTCCTACTCTATTTATCCTTCCTATTCTTTGCATAATTCTAGTAGGATTCCAAGGTAAATCATAGTTTATTAAAATATTTGCTCTATGTAGATTTATTCCTTCTGCTAATACATCAGTTGTTATAAGTATTTCTATATCATTTTTTTGTTTATTTTTTGGAATATTTGGATCAAAATTTTCTATTATTATATCTTTTAATACTAAACTCGAGCTTCCTGTAAATACTATTACGTTTTTATTTAATTTATTTTGTAATTGAATTTTTAAATATTCTGCTGTTTCTTTTGATTCTGTAAATATAATTTTTTTTGAATTTTTTAAAATATTATTATTGTTCAATTCAGTAATAAAATAATCCAATTTTGGGTCTGAATTTATTTTTTTAATATTTCTATTCATTTCTTCAAGTATTTCTAAATCTTTTTCTAAATCTTTAATAAAACTTTCATTAAAATTATCTGGAGTATAATATTTTATTTGTCCATCGTTTATTAATTCTATGATTTTTTCTTCTTCCTCATCATTTAATAATTCATATATATCATATTTTTTACTAATATATATTTTTCCAGAATTATACATTTTAATAAAATTTATATATGATTCTTTAAATCTTAATACGGATTTAGAAAAAGCATAAAAACTACTTTCAAGTCTTTTTATCAATAAAACTTTCATAAATCCTTTTAAATTTAATTGTCCAGAGATTAATGTTTTTTCTTCTTCTGTTGGATTTAATAAATATGTTAATGTTTTATACCTTGAATAAGTTAAATTATTGATTAAATATAATATGCCATCAAATAATTTATCTATTTCATCATCAAATTTATATATTATTTGCTCAGGCGTTCCTATCTTTGGAAAAGTTAAACCTTGTTTTTCCATATCTTCTTTATAGTATTTTTCTATTTCACTTCTTACTCTTCTAACCATGATTTTTCTTAAAACTTTATCTCTAATTTCTGCTGAATTTTTCTTAATTATTTTTTCAAATTTGTTTTTATTTTCTTCTGTAGAATTGTTTTTGTATAATTTTTTTGATTTTTTTTCATTGTTTAACATTTTCATAAAAAAGTTTTCTATATTTGGTTGGCCTTCTATAATATTTGAATTATTTTTAGGTTGAAAAAGTTTTATTAAATTTAAAATATCTGTAGAGTAATTATTTTGTGGTGTGGCTGATATAAGGATAATTTTTTTATTTAAACAAATCTCATGTAATTTTGCATAATTAGAAGTACCATCATTTCTAAATCTATGAGCTTCATCAATAAAAACATATTTAAAATAATCATTTTCATAATTTTCTAAAATATCCTCTAATTTTCCTAAAGATTTTACTGTGGCAGATACCCCAAAATCAACAAGTGTTTTTTCCCAATAACTTACTAATACAGGTGGACATATAATTAATTTTCTTCCACCTTTTAATTCTTTTGCTAAAAGAGTTGCAATATATGTCTTACCTAGTCCAACTACATCTGCTAAAAATACTCCATTATATTTATTTAATATTTTTTTAGCTTGATTTACAGCATCTATTTGATATTGAAATTTTTTAAATCCCTCTGGTAGCATTTCACCTTTAAATTTTATTTTATCATCATTAATTTCATCATAAAAATATTCATATAAAAATTTTAAATATAACTCATATGGAGTTATATCTTCTCTAATCCAAGTTTTTTTAGTTATTGTTTCAATATAATCTTTTGTAATATCTATACCTTTTTCCCATAATTTTTCAAATTTTTCCAAAGCATATTCTACATCACTTTTATTTTTTAATTCTACATTAAATTCAAGGTTTCCTTTGAGTCCACTATGTGAAAAATTACTGGAACCTGTTATTAATTTTCCAAAATCTTCTGATTTTTTTTCATTTTTTCTTATAATATAAACTTTAGCATGTAGTGGTTCATCAGGATAAATTCTCATTTCTAATTTTTCATCTTGTATAAACTCTATAAATTTTTTAATACCTTTTTCTATATCAATTTTATCTTCTGAATTATCCATTTCTTTTTTTACTATTTTATTAAAATTTTTCTTTATTTCATTTGTAGATAAATATTCTATATCTTTTGAAGCTTCTAATAATTCTACAGTTTTTTTATCTACATTTAATCCAACTAAAATTCTTATTTTTTCAACACCTTCCAAAGCTTCATACATTTCATAAAAACCACTTGTCCTAAAGTACCCTACTAAAACATCAAAAAATTGAGTATTATTCATTAGTATTTTTCTAAATCTATCTGCAAGTGTTTTTCCTTTTTCATTTGTAAAAAATGTTAAGTCATTATTATTATTCATTTTTTCCCCCTTTTATCTAAATTTATATTTAATTATATTATATAATATATATTTTTACATAGCGTTATTAAAAATACAATAGATAAATATATACAAGGAATTTGATAGTAATATTAAAAAATTTTATAATAGTATATAATTTTTTATTTTAAATGAAAAAAATTAAATAATTTAACTTTTGAAGTTAATAAAAATGATATAATTGGAATTAAAGGAGATAATGGTAAAAAAAACTATATTAACATATTTAATATCTAGAATATTAAATGAAAATGAAATTTACTATAATGATATTAAAAGAACTAAATTTTCAGAGAAAAAAATATTAAAAAATATTTTTTATTCAACCTCATCAAGATGTTTTAACTCTCTGCCAACAAAGATCATTACTACTTTTTTTAATGGTCCGTTGAACTCTTTGTTTATAGTTTTTTCATATCTCTTTATTTGATTTACTGCTTCTTTTATCTTTTCTTGATATACTTTTTCTGTATAGTCTTTCTTTTTTATGTATTTTAACTCTATTATTGCATTGTAGGGTACTTCTTCGTATCTTTTAAACATTGCTAAGTCTATGTATCCACCTTCTACTGGATACTCGCTTTTAACGTATGCCCAGGGGGTTAAGATTAAATAACTAAACAGCAGCATCTTTATGTGTTTTTCACTAAAGCTTTGAAAGTCTCTGTCTGATAGTTTTTTTAATACACTTTCTATTTCACTTGCCAACGAGTTTATATTTCCATCTACCAACAACTTTCTTATTGCTATCTTTATTTTTCCTGTATCTATATAGTTTTTTGCTCTTGTTTTTATCATTTCTAAGAAGTATTCTGAGTATATCTTTTTTATTGAATAGTTTGGTATCTTTAAGTTCATCACAAATCCTTTTGATTCTATTGTTAAAAAGCCTAAATAAAAGAGTAAGGTTTTAACATCATCTATTTCCATCTTCCTTTCAAGGTTAAATGCTCTTGTTAACTCTTCTATTTCTGTTTTATCTGTCATCAATATTTCATTTAAAAGGTTTCCTATTGCTTCTTTTTCATTATCTATATTATTTATTCCAACAACTTCACCAAGTTTAAATAAATTTTGAATCTTTTTATAATCACTTGCTATGTTCATATCTATTACATCTTTTGGTTTTCTTTTTTCTCTATTGTATTCAGAGATGAAGTATAAGACCATATCGCTGTTGTAAACCTTTTCACTTGCACGTTCATTAAACATGTATCCATTGTAGCTAAACTTCATATCTTGTAAAATATCATCATTTATTTGATACTCTTTGAGAATATCTTTGACTTCACTTTCAGTAAATCCCATCATTTCATTTAACTCTAAGGTTGTTGACATGTTTTTTGAGATGTTGAATCCACTCGTTAAACTATCTAAGGTTATTGGTGCTACTCCTGTTATG
Organism: Tepiditoga spiralis; assembly: GCF_014701195.1. Lineage (NCBI taxonomy): Bacteria > Thermotogati > Thermotogota > Thermotogae > Petrotogales > Petrotogaceae > Tepiditoga > Tepiditoga spiralis. Next base: position 257,441 of record NZ_AP018712.1, on the reverse strand, counting down.
AATAATCTATCTATAACAGATCGTGTCCCTTCTTTTATTACTTCATAAAACTTTCTAACAAAACCTGTTTTACTGACGATATTTTTAAATTCATCGAGTTTAAAACTCAAAAGTTCATTTGCAAAGTGGTCGTATTCATCTATTAATAAGTATATTTTTGTTTTTAAGTTTAGTTCTTTATACTGATTTATAAATGTTCTCAAAAGAGTTGAAGGCTCTTTTATAGAATTATTTAATTTTATATTTAAGTTATATCTATTAATAAAACTTGATAATTTTTCAAAAACTTCTGAATTAAAGTCAAATTTCAACTCTTCTTTACTATCTGTATTCAATCCAGAAAAATTAAACTCTAAAATATGATAACTACTCTTTTTAGGTGTTGGATGTTTTTGAATGTACAAGTCTTTAAAGATAGTATCAAACTTATCTGAATACTTAACATCATAGTATTTACTCATAGTGTCAAGCCACAAACTTTTTCCAAACTTTCTTGGTCTTAAAAAGAAGATGTATGATTCTGGCATATCTTCAATTATTTCTATATACTTAGTTTTATCTACATAGTAAAAATTTTCAGTTCGTATTTTTTCAAAGTTTTGAAGTCCATATGGAACCTTTTTCATTTTGATCACCTCAGTTTTATTATAACACATGGAATTTTTATATTTGTATTATATTTTCTCTAATTTTTTTATGTATCCATTCAATCACAATTCAAAGATTTTATCAACTCTTCTTTTATTTTAATCATGACTATGTTTATATTAACAATATAATCTCTATAAGTTAATTTATCGATTATAGCAACAAATATTACAAGATCATTAAATATTTTATTTCTAAGTTTTGAATATATTTTTTTATAAAAAATTTACTGTTCTTATCTAACTTTTTAATCTTGAATTTAACAATCTTTTATATTTATATCTCATACAAATAATGACTTAGAGATAGCAGTATATGCAGTGGTATTTAGTTGAACTAGTAGAATTTAGTAGAGGTCATAGTACTACATGAAACACATTAAGATGGAAATGGTTGGAATTAGGACATTATAAATAAAAAAATTCAATGTTACAATTTTTAAGAAAAAATATCGTCTAAAATCATTTTATATAAAATATTATATAATACGTAAAATTTTGAAATCAAATGAAATATGTTATAATGAAATAGATTAATTTTTTTGATGAAGATAAATATACATAATAAAATTAATGCTTTAGAAGATGAATATTATACAATTATCAATGACAAAGTCAGTAATTTGGAAAAATAATTGTGATTTAGCATCTTTATAAATATTTTAGAGTTTAAAAAAATAGTATAAAAATCAAATAAAGGAGGTAATCCCATGAATAATAAAATTAATCTTTAATACTAACTACGGGAAATAGTGATTAACCGTAGTTAGTTAATTCTTATTTTAAAAGGAGTGATTAACTATGGCTAATATAAAATTAAATAATTTATCTTTTTATTATACATCACCGTATAAACTCATATTTCAAAATTTGAATCTTACAATAAATGTTGAATGGAAATGTGGTTTAGTTGGAAAAAATGGTAGGGGAAAAACTACTTTATTAAAACTTTTAAAAAGAGATTTAGAACCAAGCATTGGAGAAATAAATATTCCAATTAAAGTTAGTTATTTTCCATTTAAAATTGAAAAAAAATATACATTAACATATGATATTCTAAAAAATTTAATAGCCCCATTTTCAGATATGGAAAAAAAGATGGATTATTTATTACAAAATAAAAATATAAATGAATACGGTGAAGTTTTAGAAAAATATACATTTTTAAATGGATTTATTATAGATACATTAATTGAAAAAGAATTTAATAAAATGGGATTAAAGTTAGAACTATTAAAAAGACCATATGAAACATTGAGTAGTGGAGAAAAAACTAAGATAATGATAATAGCAATGTTTTTAAGAAAAGATAATTATTTGCTCATAGATGAACCAACAAATCATCTTGATATAAGTTCAAGAGAACAACTAGGAAAGTATCTTTCTAAAAAGAAAAATTTTTTAGTTGTTTCTCATGATAGGTATTTTTTAGATCTTTGTATAGACCATATAATATCAATTAATAAATCTAATGTAAAATTATTAAATACAAATTATAGCGAATTAGAATACAACTTAAAATTAGAAGAAGATTTTGAAAAGAAAAAGAATGAAAAAATAGAGAAAAAAGTAAAAAATTTAAAAGAAGCCTTGATTAGATCAAAAGTTTGGGCTAATAATCGAGAAAAAGATAAATTTAAAAAATACCATCCAGATACAAGTATTATAGACAAAGGCTATGTTGGGGGTAAAGCAAAAAAATTAATGAAAATGTCAAAAAATTTTGAGTTAAATATTCAAAAAAATATTGAAGAACAAAAAGGACTTTTAAAAAATGTAGAAAAAAATTATGAATTAAAAATATTTAATTCAAATAAAATTCCAAATAAATTACTTCAAATTTATAATTTAAATGTTGAATATGGAAATAATACTATTTTAAAAAACTTTAATCTTACACTATACAAAAAAGAAAGAATAGCTATTTTTGGAAAAAATGGAAGTGGAAAAACAACATTATTAAAGGCTATTTTTAATGAAATTAATATTAAAAGCGGAAATATATATAAACCTAAATTCATAAATTTTTCAAGAGTAGAACAAGTATCAAATTGGGAAGATACAACATTATATGAATATATTCAAAAAAAGCAAATAAATGAAAATAAATTTAGACAAATTCTTGGAAATTTTGAAGTGAGGGGTGAAATACTTGATAAACAAGCAAAAGAATTTAGTGATGGTGAAAAAAAGAAAATTGATTTATGTTTGAGTATAGTAGATCCAGTTACTGTTTTAATTTGGGATGAACCACTTAATTATATAGATATACCAACCAGATTAAAACTCGAAAAAGCAATATTAAAGTATGAACCAACTATGATTTTTATAGAACATGATAGGTATTTTATAGAAAATATAGCTACTAAAATAATAGAAATAAAATAAAAAAATTTTTTATGTTTTCAAAAAAACAAGTGAGTTTCAAAAGTTGAAACTCACTTGTTTTAAAGGTTTAATAATTATTATATTAAAATTTTATTTTTTACTCATATATTCTTGATATTTTTTCCAATCAGCATTGAATCTTTCTAGTCCTAAGTCTGTCATTGGATGTTTAAACATTTTTTCAATAACAGCAAATGGTACGGTTACTATATCTCCACCAACTATTGCAGCTTCAAGAACGTGTTCGGGGTGTCTTACACTTGCAACAATTATTTCTGTTTTATAATCATAATTTTTAAAAATTTGTACTATTTGTTCAATTAATTCCATTCCCATATGTCCTATATCATCTAATCTTCCTATAAAAGGACTAACATATGTTGCGCCTGCTTTTGCTGCTAATATAGCTTGTAATGCGCTAAAAACTAAAGTCACATTTGTTTTTATTCCTTCAGCAGAAAGGACTTTAACAGCTTTTATTCCTTCTTGAGTCATTGGTATTTTAACAACTACATGTTCACTAATTTTTGCTAATTTTCTAGCTTCTTCAATCATTCCTTCAGCGTTGCTTGAAGTAACTTCTGCACTTACAGGTCCTTTTACAACTTCACAAATTTCTGATATTCTTTCTTCAAAAACTGCATTTTCTTTAGAAACTAATGTAGGGTTTGTTGTAACTCCATCAATTATTCCTAATTTTTGTGCTTCTTTAATTTGTTCAATATTTGCCGTGTCTAAAAATATTTTCATACTACACCTCCAATAAAATAATAAAATAATATTCACATTCATTATATCAAATCATTTTTACATTGATTTTAAGTATATAATTTAATTATTGTTTTGAAAATTTAATTTTATTAATGTATAATAGAAAGTATGTATAAAAAATGTATATTCTTAAAGAGGTGCTTTTATGGATATAAAAAGTTTTTATAGAAATATTGCTCTTCCCGTGTGTACTGTTATGGCTGGAGATGAAAAAAATTATAATATAATGACTGTTGCGTGGAGTACGCCACTGTCTATTAATCCAACTTTATTCGGTTTTGCAATAAAAAAAACGAGATATACCTATGATTTTTTAACAAAGTATAAAGAGTATTCTGTTACTTTTTATAATTTTGAAGATTCTAAAATGATAGAACAAATTGGAAGGATTTCTGGTAGAGAATTTGATAAAATAAAAAATTTAAATATTGAAATTGTTAAATCAAATAAAATAAAAACTCCATATGTAAGAGGTTATTTTTCATTTGAATGTGTATTAAATAATATTATTAATGTTGGAGATCATGATTTTGTAGTTGGTGAAGTTATTGAAGTTCATGAAAATTTAAATAATAATTTTAATCCTTCTTTATATGTTGGCAAAGATAGATATTCTACTATTAATTCATCAAAGGTTTATGATTTTAATACTTTGGAAATTGTAAATGAATTGAGAAAAAACAGGAGGAATAATAATGTCTGAAGTAAACAATGTTATTCTGAGAATTTTAAATCCAAGTATTGAATTTCCAGAAATAACATTAGAAAAAGGAAATTGTTTAGGAATTTATACAGAAAATGTAAAAAAACTTTCAAAAAATTTTTTTAAGTTAATTTGTGAACCACAGAAATTTGCAGAAAAGGTTACTATAAATAATCTTGTTTTAGATAAATCAACATGGATAGGTAGAACGTTTACTCACATAGTTTCTCCAGAGTTATGGGAAGATAGTATTTTAAATATTTTAAAGAATAAACCTCAGAGGCGACACTTAGTTTTTATTTTTGCTACTGTTGAAGAAGTTAATAAAAAAGAACTTTATGAGATATCTAAACTTATTGAAGATTATAAAAAAGAAGGTGCTGTTCTTGTTATAAGTAATTCTTCTGAATTATTTGAAGCTACAGTAGATACTTTATTGGATGAAAAAGAAAATGAAATTTATTTAGAAAATGGACTTTTCTATGAAGATATAAATACTGGAAAAATTTATGATGATATTGAAGAAGAAATAAAAGCAAAATTATTTGATATTAGAATTAAAAAGACAAAAATAAATATTGAAGAAAACAATGAAAAGTTTTATTGAGGGGAGGAGAAGAGTGAAAATAAAAAAAGTATTTTTTATTTTTATTATATATTTTTTATTAATATATTTTTTAAATGATATTTCTAATAAAATTTTTGAGAATGAAAAAATTATATATATAGGTAAAGTACTTTTTAACAAGGAAAAACTTGTTGAAATGAATAGCATGCCAGAATATGCAAAAGCTGTTATAAAATATAGTGATGGTAAGATGTTAGTTTATATACCTAAAAATACTGAGTACTTTAGAAAAATACTTCCAGATTTAAAAATAATTGCTTCAAATATTTCTGTTTTAGAAAAAAAAGTTATAGTTCCTACTTTTATAGAAAGTGATACATTAAAAAGATCAAGAGTTTTTGAAATTACAAAAGATGTTTATTATTTTATTTTTGCAATATTTATAGCTATTTTAGGATTTGTTTATAGACCTTTTTCTTCAAAAAAATATTTTTTATTGAGTTTTAAGTATAAAAAACAATTTATAATTCCAATATTTATGTTTTCAATTTTATCTTTTTTTATTTATTTAACTTCATATTTTTTTGATTATTCAACAATATCTATTCCTTTTTTTATAGGAGTTTCAATAGTTTTTATAGAAAATATTTTTCAAAATAAAATTTTTAGAGCTATGAGTTTAATAATATTAGTTTTTATTCCTTTTGTAAATGATACTTATTTTATATTTATAGTTTCAATGATAATAAATTTAATTGTATCTTTAATATTATTAAAAAAATATAACTTTATAAAAGAAAAAAGTAAAGATGAAAAAACCGGGGAGGTAATTGAAAATGATAGACAAGACAACAATGATTGAAGAATTAAAAGAAAAGCTTCAATCTCTTTCGACAATTCAAGAAGTTCAAAATATAAAAGCACAGTACTTTGGTAAAAAAGGTCAAATAACAGCCTTAATGAAAAACATTGGCAGAATAGAACCAGAAAAAAAGAAAGAATATGGAATGCAAGTTAATGAATTAAAACAAGAAATAGAAAGATTATTGAATGGGAAGTTAGATGAAATAAAAAAAGAAATAAAAAAACAAGAAGAGTTAAAAAATTGGGTTGATGTTACGGCTCATGGTGCAGAGAGAAGTTTTGGAAAAGAACATTTGATAGCAAAAACAATAAGAGATATATATGAAATTTTTACGCAATTTGGTTTTACTGTTGTAGAAGGTCCAGAAATTGAGGAACCTTGGTTTAATTTTGATGCTTTAAACACTCCAGAATGGCATCCAGCAAGAGAAATGCAAGATACATTTTATTTAGAAGATGATCTTTTATTGAGAACTCATACTTCAGCAGTTCAAATAAGGACTATGTTGAAAGAGGAACCACCACTTGCAATAATTTCTTCTGGTAGAACTTATAGAAAAGATGAAATAGATGCAACTCATTCAGCTATGTTTCATCAGCTTGAATGTTTGTTTATAGATAAGAAGGTTACTGTTGGAAACTTAAAGATGTTTTTAGAACAATTGACTAAAAAAATATTTGATAATGAAGATACAAAAGTTCTTTTAAGACCAAGTTATTTTCCATTTGTAGAACCTGGATTTGAAGTAGATGTAAGTTGTATGAACTGTGGTGGAAAAGGTTGTAATGTTTGTAAAGGAACTGGTTGGATAGAAGTACTTGGTGCAGGATTAGTTCATCCAAAGGTTCTTGAAAATGTTGGATATGATCCTGAAAAGTGGCAAGGTTTTGCTTTTGGTGTAGGTGTTGAAAGGATTGCTATGTTGAAGTATGGTATTTCTAATATGAGAGAACTTTATAAAAATGATATAAGATTCATAGATTAGGAGTGATTTGAATGAGATTATCAATGGAATGGATTAGTGATTATATAAAGTTAAAAGAAGATGAAACTGGAATTGTAAATAAGATAAAACAACATACAACGAATGTTGAAACGGTTGATGAAATAGCAAAGGGTGTAAAAAAAGTAAAGGTTGGTAAGATATTAAAAACAGAAGGTCATCCAGATGCAGATAGACTACAGGTTTGTACAGTTGATGTTGGTGAAGAAGAACCTATAATAATTGTAACTAACGATTTGAGTATAAAACCAGGTCATACAGTTCCAGTTGCTGTTGATGGGGCTGTTTTAAAAGATAACTTTAAGATAAAATCGAGAAAGATGCGTGGAGTTTTTTCTCAAGGAATGTTTTGTTCTCTTGAAGAGTTTGAGCTTGAAGAAAATGCTCATGGTGTTTATAAAATAAATGAAGATGTAAAGCCTGGTACAGATTTTTTAGAATACTTTAAAATAAATGATAAAGTTATTGAAATAGAAGTTTTTGCAAATAGACCAGATTTACTTTCATATGTTGGTGTGGCAAAAGAGTTAGAAACAATAAATGCTGGTACAGATTTTAAATTACCAGAATATACAAAACTTGAAAAAACAGATGTATTTCCTATAAAGTTGGAAACAACAGACTGTAATAGATATACAGCAGCTATAATGACAGATATAAAGATTGGACCTTCTCCAATATGGTTAGTTAGAAGATTGGCATCTGCTGGTATAAGAAGTATAAATAATATAGTAGATATAACAAATTATGTTATGCTTGAAACAGGTCATCCAGTACATGCGTTTGATATGGATTTAATTGGAAATCAAATAGTTGTAAAAAAAGGCGAAAAAGGGACGAAGGTTTTACTTTTAGATGAAAAAAAATATGAATTAAACGGAACAGAAACTTTAATAACAGATGGTGAAAAAATATTAGCACTTGGTGGAGTTATGGGTGGAGAACTCAGTGGAATAAATGAAAACACAAAAAGAATTTTATTAGAAGTAGCTCATTTTGATCCTGTAAATACAAGAAAAACATCAAAATATCATAAACTTCAAACAGATGCATCTTTTAGATTTGAAAGAGGTGTAGATCCAAATGATGCAGAGTTTGTTATGGGAAGGTTGGTAAAACTCATATCTGAACTTGCAAATGGAAAATCAGATGGCAAAATGGTAGATGTTTATCCAAATATTATAGAACCAAAAACTATAAAGGCTAGATATGAATATATAAAAGATAGGCTTGGTGTTGAAATATCAAAAGAAGAAGTGGAAAAGATATACGATTCATTTGAATTTAAATATCAAACAACAGAATTTGGATGGGTTGTTACTGTACCAACAAATAGACATGATCTTTCAATAGAAATAGATATTGTTGAAGAAGTGGGAAGAATTTATGGTTATCATAATATTGAATCATCTTTTCCAGAAACAGTAATGAAAGCAGGTACAAAGGGTGCAGTTGTATCTTTTAAAGATGAAGTTTCTAATATCGTGAGAAGCACTGGATACAATGAAATAATGACGTACTCTTTTATGAATATTGAAAAAATGTGGATGGAAAAATCAGAAATAAAATTATTAAATCCACTTTCAGCCGAATATGAATATATGAGACCTTTAGTTTCTTATGGAGTTCTTGAAAGTATTTCATACAACTTTAGAAATCAGAATAGAGATGTAAAGTTTTTTGAAATTGCAAATGTTTATTCAAAAGATGAAAGCTTAGAAAGTAAGATAAAAGAAACCTTACACTTATCTATTGGTGCAACTGGAAGAGAAAACCCAGATGATTTTACGGATAAGAGAGAAGTTTCTTATTATACTTTAAAGGGAGCTGTTGATACATTATTTAAAGAATTAAATATAATTCCAGAGTATAAAAGAGTAGAAATAGAAGGTATGTCTTATTCTCAAACTGCAGAAATTTTTGTTGATAAAGAAAAAGTAGGTTTTATAGGATTAGTGGATAAAGACTATGCTAAAAAGTTTTATGGAATAAAAGCACCAGTTTATATTGGTGAATTAGATTTATCAAAGTTATTTGAATTAAAGGTACCTTTAACAAAAGAAAATAAAAATTATGAATATCCAGCAATAAAGAGAGAATATTCTTTTATAGTTCCAATAAAAGTTGCATTCAGTGAAATTGAGGAAATTATAAATAAATCAGGAAAGATAATAGAAAAAATAAGTATATTTGATATATACAAAGGAAAAAATATGGATGAAGATAAAATAAGTATTACTATAACTATTACTTATAGAGCATCAGATAGGACTTTAACTGATGAAGATGTAAATAGAGTTGAAAATAAAATGTTGAAAAAACTAAACAATATTGAAGTTTCACTTAGAGAAAGATGAGGAGGTGAAGTATGTCTCAAGTTTTTGGAGAAAACACTGGAAAAGGTTTTGAAAAAGAAGAACCTCTCACTATATTTTTGAAAGCAATAGAAAGTGCTGTTTTTAAATCTGCAGTTAGAAAAAATAATAGAGTATATTTATCTGATATATGGTTTATAACCTCTTTGCCTAAAGATTTAATAGTTGAAGTGATTACAAAATACGCAGATACTATAAAAATTCCAGAAGATATTCAATTTATATATGATGATAAAAGAAAAACAAATATATGGGTGAGACCAGAAAAAACTGAAGAAGAAAAGAATGAAGAATTAAATGAAGAATTAAAAGATGATGAATTTAAGAATGAAGAAAATCAAATTATAGAAGAATAAAAAAAGAGTGTTTTAAACACTCTTTTTTTATTTATTCTGCATCGGTATCAGATAATTCATCTAGTTCAGAAGTATTAGAAAGTTCGATTTTTACAATCCAACCTTTTCCTTCTGCATCTTCATTGATAATTTCAGGAGTAGCATCTAATTCTTCATTAATTTCAACGATTTTTCCACTTATAGGAGCGTAAACATCAGCTGCTGATTTAACTGATTCAACAGAACATAATGTATCTCCTTTTGATAATTCTGTTCCAACTTCTGGTAAGTCAACGTAAGTTATATCTCCAAGTTCTTCTGCTGCATGATTTGAAATTCCTACAGTTGCCACATTTCCATCAACAGAAACGAATTCATGTGTCTTTGTATACTTTTTCATGAATAAGCCCCCTTTTTTATAATTTATGAAACTTCCACGATATTATAACATATAAAATGAAAAAAAATTCATATCATTTAAGTTAAATTTTCTTTTTAATGTTTAATTTTTAAGGATTAACTAATAAATTCTGCTTAAATTCAAATAAATATGGTAAAATATATTAGCATTTAAAAAGAAGGTGAGTAAGTTAGCTATGATAAATTTTGATTTTTTTGAATTAAAAAATACTCATTTTGATGAAGTTGCAGAAAAAGTTAAAAAATTATATGAAAAAGATCCTTTAAATTTTCTTTTTATAGGACCTTCTGGTTTTTATGTTAAACAAGTTGCAGATAGAGTTGCAAAAAAACTTAATAAAACAATAAATAGAGATGGATTTAGAGTTATAAATCAATACATAACGGAAATTTTTAAAGTTTATAATCCAACTTCAATTATAATTGATAGAGATTTTTTAAAGATATACATTGAAAAAGAAATAGAAGATTTAATAGAAAGAGAAAAAAATGATGTGGAATTTTCAAAGTATGTAAATGTACTTTCTAAATCTACAAAATCAACAGAGTATATATTAGATATCTTTGAAAAAAAATGGGAAATAAATAAGATTGAAGATAAAAAAGCTTTAACTTACTCTAATGTTTATTTAAACTTAGAAAATATGGAAACTAATACTAATTTTTATAAACTATATAAGAAATTAGAAGAATCATTAGAAAATATTTTAAATAAAAAATTTAATGATGAAATTAATATAGGGCAAAATTATGATTCTATTAGTATTTATAAATGGTTTTATACTAACTTTAAAGATAAATTAGGGAAAAATATAGTAATATCTGGTTTTTTTGATATATCTCCTGTAACTTCAAAAGTATTAGAAAAATTAGTTGATTCTTTTGAAAATTCACATATATATGCTTGGGAAATGCTTAAAGATAGAAGTTTTGAATCTTTAAAAGGTTTTTATAAATTTATGGATGATAAAATTAAAGTTTCTAAAAGAAAGCAAATTTTATTAAAAGATGTATTTAAAGAAAAGAATATTTCAATTTATAGAACTTCTGACATTGTTTTAGAAGTTGAAAAAATATCTAAAGATATAAAGAAAAAAATTTTAGTTGGAATTCAACCAGAAGAAATAGGGGTAGTTGTTTCTGATGCAATGACAGCCAAGATGTTTAGTGATTATTTTGATGAAATAAATGTTCCTCATAGATTTAAAGATGATAATCCTTTATCTCAAAGTAGAATAGTTTCTATTTTATTACAACCATTGAAAACTGTGGTTAGAGGATATGAAATAGAAGATATGCTTGCAATGATTGAAAGTGGATATTGTGGTAAAATCAATATAAATATTGATGAATTTGAAAAATATTTAAAAAAATTAAATCTTTTTTATAGTTCTAAATCATCTTTAAAAAAAAGAAAAGACGAATGGAATTCAGCTTTTGAAGATGAAATAAATAAACTTAAATATTCGATAAAAAACACAGAAGAATCAGAAAGAGTTAAAAGAGAATTGGAAACATTAAATGAATTGTTGAGAGTGTCCGAAGATCTTTTCAAACTACTTAAAGAAATAGAAGAATCTTCAAAAAACTTTAATGTATCAACTTATAGAGAGTTTTTAAAAAAATGGGAAGAAGAGGAAATTTTAGAAATAAAAACTTTGAAAAAATATGAAAATTTTGAAGTTATAAATTCTGAAATAATAGCTTTAAAAGAGTTTTCTAAAATGTTGATAAAAACTGAAAGAACTCTTGAAAAAATTATTGGGGATAAAAAAATAAATATTTCTAAATTTTATAGAATAATAAATGATTTATGTGAAATAGAAAAATTTAGAAGTTCAGAAAAGTATTCAAATACAATTGAAATAATGAATTTGAGCGATTCAAGATTTGTTAATAAAAAATACAAATATTTTATTGATTTTACTGAAAATAATTACCCTAAAGTGAGTATTAATCCCTTTTTAACTTCAATGAATATAGCTAATGAAAGTTTGAAAATATCAGAAAAAATGCATAGAAGAAGTTTGTTTATATCAATGATTTTTTCAGAAAATATAATTTTTTCTACACCTATTTCTACTCTTGATGGAGAACCTATTTTATCTTCACCATATGAAAAAGAATTTTTCAAATATTTTGATATAAAAGAAGTAAAAATGTATGGAGAAAAAAAAGAAGTTATTCCAAAAGATGCGGATGAAATTTTTTCTGAATTAGAAAAGGATATGTATTATATACTTCAAAATAAAGATTTTAATTTAACCAAAGAAGTAAAAAATTTAAAAGAAAACATAAAAAATAATAAATGGAAAATAAATGAAAAAACTAAAATTGGAACTATAAGTCATAACAAAGTTTCAACTTATGTTGACTGTCCATTTAGATATTATTTATCTTACATAGCTAAAATAAGAGGAGATAAAGATTTTAATATCTTTTCTGAAGGATTGATAAAACATGCTGCTATGAAAACTTTATTTGGAGAATATCCATATTATGATCATATGGATAATTTATATTTGAATAGAGAAAAATTAATTAATGAACTTTCAAATATTATTGAAGAAATTTGGAAAGAAATGATTACTGAAGGACTTGAAAAATATTCTGCAATAAAAGAAGTTGAAATAGAAAAGATATCTGAGGAATTGTATGAATCAATAGGTGAAATTTTAAAAGATTATATAAACATGGGTAAAAAATTAAAGTTAAACTATTCTGATGTTTTAAAAACAGAATACTTTGAAGAAACTAATATAAAAATTGGAAAATATAAGTTAAAGGCTGAGGCTAGAATTGATAGAATTGATAAAACTAATGGAAATTATATATATTTAATGGATCAATTTGAAGATAATTTAAAACCAGAAGCTTATTCTATTATTGATTATAAAAATAAAGCATCATTTCAAAGTGAACAATTATTTTTATACTATAAGGTTTTAGAAAATTCAAAAGAGTTTGATTTAAAGAATAAAGATGTTTATTTAAAGTTTCAACCATTAGATGGATCTGGAAAAATGGGAGATAAGTTTATAAAAATACAAAAAGATATGTTTATAATAAAGAAAAAAGGTAATAGCAAACAATTTCTTGCCTTAGATTTAAAAGAGTATGAAAATTGGTTTGAGAAAATATTATCAAATATTGAAGAATCAAACTTTGACCCTATTTCAATAAAAGATAGAGAAATAAAAAGGTTTTTAGAAGAAACTTCAGAGAAATATGGAAATAGAAAAACTGGAGAAAAATACTATGAATGCGAATACTGTCAATATTTAAAGTTGTGTAGTATGTTAGAATATTTAAAAAATTTCAAAGTAAAAAAAGGATGGAAAAAATAAGAAAGGAGAGAAAAATGATTTATTTTGATAATAATGCAACGACTCAAGTTGATAAAGAAGTTGCAGATTTGATTTATAAATATATGACTGAAAGATATGCAAATCCAAATTCAATACATGAATTTGGAATTGAATCAGAAGATGCAGTTGAAGAATCAAGAAATAGTATAGCAAAACTTTTTGGCGTTTTACCATTTGAAATTTATTTTACTTCGTGTGCAACTGAATCAATCAATTGGGCATTGCGTGGAGTTGCAAAAGCAAATGAAAAATATGGAAAACATATAATAACTTCTAAAATTGAGCATAGTGCAACAATAAACACATTAAAAACGCTTGAAAAAGAAGGATTTGAAATTACTTATGTAAATGCAAACAAAGATGGAGTTATTTCTTTAGAAGAAATAAAAAAATCTTTAAGAGAAGATACAATTCTTGTTAGTATAATGGCTGCTAATAATGAAACTGGAACTATTCAACCAATAAAAGAAATCTCTAATTTGATAAAAGAAAAATCACCAAAAGCTTATTTTCATGTTGATTGTGTTCAAATAGTTGGGAAAATGGACTTTAAATTAAAAGATTTAAATTGTGATTTAGCATCATTTTCTGCTCATAAGTTTCATGGTCCAAAAGGAGTAGGTATTTTATATAAAAAAGAAAGAACAAGAATTTTTCCAATTATTACTGGCGGAAGTCAGGAAAGAGGAATGAGAGGCGGAACACAAAATGTTCCTGGAATAGTAGGAACTGCATTGGCTTTGAAAAAAGCATTTGAAAACTTAATTAAAATGAAAAAAATAGAAGAAATAAGAAATTATATAAAGAGTGAAATGGAAAGTATGGGAGCAAAGATAATAACTCCAATTGATAACTCTGTTCCAAATACATTAGCTGCCTTTTTTCCTAAAACAAGAGGAGATGTAATAGTAAATGCTTTATCAGATGAAGGAATATACATTTCTACATCAGCGGCATGTTCTAGCAAAGGCGTTTCTGGAAGTAGAGTATTAAAAGAATTGGGATATTCTGAAACAGATTCAAAAGCAATGTTGCGAATTAGCCTATCTCACACGAATACAATGGAAGAGGCACAGTATTTCTTAAAGAAACTAAAAAATGTATTAAATTTTTTGAAATTTTAAAAATTTTAGTGTATAATAAACTTGGAGGGAAAAAATATGAGAAGTATGACTGGTTATGGAAGAATAGAAAAGATTATAGGCAACTATAACTATACTGTTGAAATAAAATCTTTGAATGGAAAGTATTTAAATTTAAAAACATCACTTGCAGGAATATTTTCACCACTTGAATTGAATGTTCAAAATTATTTAAAAAAACAATTTAAAAGAGGAAATATAAATGTTTTTGTTGATATAAGATTTTTGAATCCATCAGATTTTGTAGAAATAGATATGGGATTAGCTAAATCTTATAATGAAGCTTTAAATAAAGTTGCAGAAGAATTAAATTTACCAGACAAACCAAACCTTGATATTTTAACAAAATTTAGAGATGTAATAAAAGTAAAAATAAACGAAAAATCTCTTGAAGAGGTTTGGGGAGGATTAAAAGAAGTATTAGGAGAAACAGTTGAAAAAGTAAAGGAATTTCAATATTCAGAAGGTGAAAACTTAAAAACAGTAATTACTGAATATATGAATCAAGTTGAAGATTTAGTAAGCAAACTTGAAATAGATGCAGGTAAAATAAAAGATATCTATAGAGAAAGATTAATGAATAATATAGAACAAGTTTTAACTTCAAAAGAAAAAATAAATGAAGAAAGATTAGAGCTTGAAGTTGTATTAACAGCAGAAAGAGCTGATATTTCAGAAGAAATAGATAGATTAAAAAGTCATATAAAAAAGGTAAGAACAATTATAAATTCTAAAGATGAAGTAAAAGGTCAGAATCTTGATTTTCTTTCACAAGAAATGCATAGAGAGTTTAATACAATAGCTTCGAAATCTAAAATGACAGATATAACAAACTATTCAGTTGAAGGAAGAGTTTTAATAAATAAAATTAGGGAACAAGTTCAAAATATACATTAATAAAATATATTAATAAATAAAAAACTGGAGGTGTTTTTATGTACGGTTTAATAAATATAGGATTTGGTAATGTAGTTGTAGGAGATAGAGTAATTGCCATAGTTAATCCAGGGTCACAACCATTAAAAAGATTGAGAGATGTAGCAGAATCACAAGGGAAACTTCTTGAAGTTAATCATGGAAGAAAAACAAGAGCTTTTGTTATAACTGATTCTGGTCATGTAATAGCAAGTGCAATTCAACCTGAAACAATAACAAATAGATTTACTCAAAATTTTTATGATATAGAAAAAGCTTTAGAAAGAATACGTAAAGAGGCGTTTAACGGATGAAAGGAATTCTCTACGTTGTAAGCGGTCCATCGGGAGCTGGAAAATCTTCAATGATAAAAAAGGCTCTAAATGTAGTGGATGGATTTACTTTTTCGGTTTCATATACAACAAGAGCTATGAGACCTGGAGAAAAAGATGGAATAGACTATAATTTTATATCAGAAGAACAGTTTAAAAAAATGGAAAAAAATAATGAATTTTTAGAGTGTGCAGAAGTTCATGGATATTATTATGGAACTGGTAAAGAAGAAATAAAAAATAAATTGGCTGAAGGATACAATATAGTTTTAGATGTTGATGTTCAAGGTGCTTTAAATATAAAAAAAGTAATGGCTGATGATACTGTTTTAATATTTATTGCTCCACCATCTTATGAAGAGCTAAGAAGAAGATTAGAAGGAAGAGGAACAGAAAATCATAAAGATTTGACTAAAAGATTAGAAGATGCTCACTGGGAACTTTCAAAAATTTATGATTTTGATTATTTAATAGTTAATCAAAATTTAAATGAATCAATAAATCAATTGATTTCTATAATAATAGCAGAACAATTGAATATAAATAGAATAGGACAGCATCTTGGAAAGTATAAATTTTTTAAACAAACGTTTAATGAGAGGTGAGCTAATGAAATTAGGATTTAATTACGATAAAATAATGGGTAAAATTGGTTTAAAATATGTAGTACCAATAATAGCTGCTAAAAGAGCCGAAGTTTTAAAAAATACAGAAGAATTAGAACAAACTAAAAAGTCAAGAGATTATGTAACAAAGGCTATGAAAGAAATGGAAGAAGGTACTACTTTTGTAAAAAATCAAGAAAACCTTGATTCAGTGAGAACAGACTTAAAGTGATAATATGAAAAAAATAATTATTATTTTTTTACTTTTAATTGGAATAATTTCCTTTAGTATAAATATTAATACTGGAATTTCTGTATTGACAGATAAAAAATCAAATGTTGCTTTGAATTTTGGATTTAATTCAAAAACATTTGACTTTGCTTTTGACATGTATCCAGATTTTACAACGCAAGTAAAATTAACTACAATAACGGATATATCAGTTTTAATATCTAAAATAAATAATAATATAAATGTTGAAGGTGGCATTATATGGTTCAATGATAATCCAACTGGAACAAAAGAAAGAAGTTTACCTTTTATTTATGCAGGATTTAAGTATGAGGAGTCATTATTTTTTGGTAAACTCTATTTTGGATATCCATTACAAGAAAATGTAAGTTTGGATTTAGCAGACTATTTAATATTAAAAGCTGGAGTAACAATACCAAAGCCACAAAATTTTATTGATGATATAAAGATAGAATTTAGATTTACAAAAGACAGAAAAGATTTTTCAATATATATATCAACTCCGGTAAGATAATAATGAAAAATGGATTTATTTTGATTGAAACTGTTTTTGAATTATTAATAATTTCAATAATGACTTTAGCGGTCCTTGCAACTTTCGCAAGGACTGTCTTTATTTTAAAAAAAGTCATGAATGATATAGTGGATTTAAATATAAAAGAAAATTCTATAATGGAAACAATTAGGATAACAAAAAATGAAATTAAAAATCTTTATTATTATAATGAATATATGATTATTTCTAATAATAATGGAGAAAAAACAGGATTAAAATACAATAAATATTCAAAAAAATTATATAGGTATAAAAATAATTATGGAACTGTTGGGATTACATATATAGGAGATAACATTACAAAATTTAATTATGAAAAAAATTTTTTAAGTATAGGATTTGGAAAAGATATATTAAAAATAGCTATTCAGGAGGAAAAAAATGGCCAGTGAAATAATAGAAACATATAAATTACTTCAAGAAAAAATAAAGTCAGAAAATGCAAAGGTTTTTTTTGATATGTTAGATTCACCTTATCCAGCTTTTAAGTCAAGAGCTATACAAGAATTAACTAAGTTAAAAATAGATACACCAATAATAAAAGATTATCTTAATGATTCAGATGCGGGAGTTAGATTAGCATCATTAAAATATCTTGAAAAAATGAATTTATTAGAAGAAAATCAATTAAAAGCAGCAACTAAAGATTTAGCCCCATCATTGAGAAGAGAAGCAATAAAAATGTATATAACTTCTGGTTATGAACCTATTGATTATATTTTTAGTCATACAACAGATCCTGATCCAACGGTTAGGTATCAATTATTAGTAAGTTTTTTAGAATTTTACCCAGAAGAAAGTGAAAAAATATTAACTCTTTTAAAAGATGATCCATACATAAAAATACAGCAACTCATATATGCACTTGAAAATATATCGGAAACTATAAAGTCAAAAGATGTACAATTAGCAGTAAAAAAAATGGCAATGGCAAGATATTTTGAATCAAACGATTCAATTACATTCTTTAATTTAATAAAAGAAGTTTATCCAGAGTGTGAAAAACAAACACAAATAATGATAATAAAGTTTATGGCAACAATACCATGTGATATAATAAAAAGTTTTGTGGAAAATAAAATAAATGAAGAAAAAGACAATGAAATATTAATAGAGCTTGTAAAAACTATAAAAAAAGTTTGTGGAAGTGAAAATTTACCATCTTGGATAATAGAAACTTTTATAAACGAAAAAGACCCAAAATTAATAAGTTTTGGACTAAAGTTAGCTTCAGAAAAAGATGATATGTCTTATGTAGACTTTTCAAGAGATTTATTGAAAAAAATAGATGATGATTATGTTCTTGGAAGTGCAACTTATTTGGCATACTTTCAAGACTATAAACTAATGGATCATGTTCCATCATTTTTAGAATCCTTATCTTCAAAAAGAATAAATACAGGGATAAGAATAATAAAAAAATTAAAATTGGAAAATTTTGTACCAGAAATTGCTCAAATATCTGGAGATAAAAAATATCCAACAACTGTAAGAAAAAATGCATTAAACACATTAAAATACTTTAAAGCAAAACAATATTGGGAAATTCCTTACAACATATTAAAGGATCCAAATGAGCGTGGAGACTTAAAATTAGCCGCTTTAAATGCACTTTTAAAATTAAATGCAGAGATGGTTACCAATTTATAAAAAAATTTTTTCAACAATATTTGAAAGTAAATGTTTTTTGTGTGGAAAACCTACAACAAAAAGAATATGCACAAAGTGTATAAATGATATGTATGAACCAGTGCGTTCTAGTAATAATATATATCATTGTACACACTATTATAAATCATCAAAAATGATAAAAATGTATAAATATGCATCTCACCCATCATTTTCAAAAATAATGGGTGAGATGCTTTGTAAATTATTTATAGATTTAAAAATTCCAGAAGAAGTTTATACAGTTACATTTATTCCTTCAAATAAAAAAAGTTATTATGAAAAAGGTTTTATACCAGCTAAAGAAATAGCAAAACACTTTGCAAAATATTTTGATTTTGAATTAAAAGAATTATTAATAAATAAAAGCAAAAAAAGACATGCAGAAATGACACAAAATGAAAGATTAAATTCTGTAAACTTTGAAATAATAAAAAAAGTACCCAAAAATATTATAATAATAGATGATGTTTATACAAGTGGTGCAAGTATGAATACAGCAATAGAATTATTAAACACAAATACCATTGGATTGACCTTTGCAAAAACAAGATAAAATTTCATATTATTTTTTCTACTTGAAAAATTTGTTAAATAACTTTAACCAGCTTAAGTTGAAAATAAAGTTAAAAAAATGTTATAATTAAATCTTAAGTAAGCAAAATTTCAGTTAATACATTTATGCTTGATATGTTAACTGAAAAATCTAAAATATTGCAGGGGGTTTGGTTATGAAAAAATTTTTCACTGTTGTTGTACTTTTTTTAGTGTTTTTGTTTGCATCGTGTACAAAATTTAATGAAGTAAAGAGTTCTAAAGAATTTTTAATGACTCGAAGTATTTCTCAAAAAGTATTATTTGACAATGCTCATTCACAAACAGCAGGAAATGCAGATTGGACCATAAGAGGTGGTTATTCAACACTTGCAGATGATATAAAATTACTTGGATACACCGTTGAAGAATGGGGAAACGATGAAAGTGGTTCTGGTCAAATAGATGATGATGCCAAAATCACTTATGATGTATTAAAAAATTATTTTGCTTACATAATTCCTGAACCAAATATTCCTTTCACAAAAGCAGAACAAGATGCAATAATACAGTATATTAATGATGGTGGAAATGTCTTCTTTATTAGTGATCATGAAGGCGCTGATAGAAATGCAGATGGCTGGGATGCAGTCGAAATATTCAATGGATTTAAAAAAGGAACACATACAATAGATAGCAAAAACAGTTACACAGATGATTTTGTAGGAAGACTTGGATTTAGATATGAGGAAAACAATGTTTATCAAGCACCAGTTACAGATATTAGAACACATTCAATAACAACAAATGTTTCTCAAGTTGCTGTTTGGAATGGAAGTACTCATTATATGATTTCAAATACTATAAATGGGGTTGTCTATACTTCAACAACTTCAGCTGGTCCTTATATCATTGCTGGAACATATGGGAAAGGTAAGTTTGTTTCATGTGGAGATAGTTCTATGTTTAATGATGGAACGCGAGGAGATGGTACAACAGATAAATACAGTGGATATTTTGAATATGATAACAGAACTTTTGCTAGTAATGTAATAAGATGGTTCAACCAAAATTCTTCATCGGAAGGAATAAATGCTCCAAATAATTTAACAGTAAGTTCTATTAATACCAATAGTGCAAAATTAATGTGGAGTGATAATAGCCAATCAGAATTAGGTTATAGAATCTATCTTTCAACAGACAATGTGAATTTTATAAAAACCGTTGAATTAGGGGAAAATGCTACTTCTTATACTCTAAATAATTTGAATTCAAATACAACTTATTATATTAAAGTTTCTGTATATTATGGAAATAATGAAAAAGAATCATCAATTATTTCATTTACTACGCTTCAACCATTTACCAACAAAAAATTATATCTTACAGAAGTAGTAGATGCTTATGATTATAATTATGAATATATTGAATTTTATAATAATACTTCTGAAAGCATAAATCTTAATGGATGTAAACTTGTATTAGATAGAAAACGTACTGACGGAACTCTTTATACACCAATAGAAATTTCACTTTCAGGTATTTTAAAATCAAAAGGATTTTTGATTGTAGCTAGAAATTCAAGTAAGAAAAATTTTCAAAATTATTTTGGTGTTAGACTCTCTAAAAATACAATTTTTATAAATAGTAATAATAAGATGTATATAAATAAGAGCGAACAAAGATTTGTTATTAAAGATTCAAATGGAAGCATTATTGATGATAATAAAACTTCAAAATTTTTGACTAATGTTTTGAACAATATAAAAGTAAGAAATGATTTTATAAATTATGGATTTGAAGATATTAACATTGTTGATGAATGGACAGATTATTACGATACATCAGCAGGTTATTTAACTCAAGAACAATTAAATTTTATTCAATAAAAAAATTTAAAATTATAAAAAATAAATACCCCTTTTAAAGGGGTATTTATTTACAAATATACTTAAAATTTTATTTTAAATAAGGTTCCTTGATTAATATGGCTTTCACATATTATTTCGCCATTTAAAGTATTTTTTACTAAATTATATACTATATATAATCCAAGACCATCTTTATTTTTTGAAGTTGTATAATAGGGTTCAAATATTTTTTTTAAAGTATCTTCATTTATTCCAATTCCATTATCACTGTATTCTATTAATAATTTATCATCTTTTTTCTTTACATTAACTTTTATAATTTTTTTGTCAAAAGTATTATTGGGAAAAGCATATTCAAGTGTATTTGTAATTAAAATTGTAAATATTTGTTTTAAAACTCCTGGATACCCTTTAATGTTCATTTTAGGTATTTCTGTCATAACTTTAATATCTTTTAAATCAAAAAAATTTAAAGTATTAATAATTAATGTTTTTATATCAAAAATACTTAAAAGTTCGTCACTTTTTGTTGTAGAAATATTCTTAAATGTATTTAAAATATTGGCGCTTTTTAATAAGTTTTTTAAAACGATATTTATAGTGTTATTCCAGTCCAAAAGATCTTTCTTTAAGGAACTATCACATTTTTTTATTTTTTCTTCTAATTGTTCTAACATAAATGAAGTTCCTGTTATACTTACTCCAATAGGCGTATTTAATTGATGAGCAATTTCCATTATTAAGAAACTTAAAGAAGATAATTTTTCTGCTTGCATAATTTTTTCTTTGGAATTAAGTATTTCTTTTGTTTTTTCTGCTACTTTTAAATCTAAAGTTTTATTTAGTTCTTCTAATTTTTTATAAGAATTTTCTAATTCATTATTTTTTTCATATAGTTTTTGATAAGAAGCTTCTAACTCTTCGTTTGTTGCCAACATTTCTTCTTTATTTTCAATTATTTCAGTTGCCATTTTTTTATAATTTATATAAATATTAAAAATTTCTGAAATATTTGTCTTTATATCTTCTCCAATTGTATTTGTAAGAACAAAATTTTTCATATTATTTGATAACTGTTTTGTTGGTTTTGTAATATTAATTTTTATTTTATTTTTAATATAGTTGTACATTAAAATAGTGAATATTAAAAATATTAAAGTGGCAAAAATAATTAAATAAAAAATATATTTTAATCTTTTAAATACAAGTGTAAATTCTATAAAATAGTTTGAAGTACCAAAAGATTTTCCTATATAATAAGTTTTTTCGAATAATTTAGTATTTAATATTACTGTTGATTTTAAAGAATTTTTTAAATAAAGATATTTTTCTTTAGGATATTTTTTTTCAAATAAACTTATTGATCCAATATATGTTTTAACTTTAAAATGTTCATTTTTTAAATAAGGGTTATTAAATAACTTTTTATTGAAATAAGTATTAAAATTTTCAAATAAAATTCCAATTTCAAAAATACTCCCATTTGAAAGTTTGGTATATCCGTATAATCGTGTTTTACCAGTCAAGGTTTCAAAAGTGATTGATTTAATCAGAGTTTCGCCTACTTTTATAGAAGAAATTTCTTTCCAAAAATTTTTAAATATCGAGAGATCTAAATTTAAATCCGTTGAATAATCTGTATCATATACTATTCCTTTTTCATTTATAAAATAGTAGTTTAAATTAATTACTTTTAAGGTAGTTTTGATATTTTTTAATTTATTTAAATAAATTTTTTCTGTTTGTGGTTTTAAAGTATTTTTTGATGTTAAAAAATTTTGAAGAATATTATAAACAGCTGTTTCATAATTTTTTATTTCATTATTAACACTTTCAAATGTATAGTTTAATGCAAGTTCAGTATTTTTAATTTTTAATTCATATTCATAAGAAAACAAAATAGTTATTATTATAAAAAAGAAGAATAAGAAAATAGAAAAGATATATATTATTTTAAAATAAACATTTGAAATAATAGTTTTTAAAGGTTTCACTATATCAGCTCCCAAAAATATAATTGTATCATAAAAACATGATTATATCATATTTCAAAAAAAAAATTATAAAATTTAAGTTGATTATTTGAATTTATTTTTGATATTAAATTAACATAAAGTATCTTAATTTAATTTTAACACAAAAAATAAAAAAAATCAAGATTTCTAAAAGTAATATGTGTGAATAAAAGAACTTTAGAAAAGTAAATAATGATTTAAATAGATTTGTAAAAAAATAAAAATTTTTAGTTAATATAAAAAGTGATATAATATTTACGTTAGTTTACAAAAAATAAAATTATTAAATACATATGTAAATTATTGTTTTTGTTTAAGAATATTTTCACAATATATTTTATAAAAATAAAAGATTATTAAGATTGATAAAGTAAAAAAATATAAAAAAATAAAGGAGAAGAAATGATAAAATTTGAAAAAGTTTCATTCAATTACAAAAATAAAGTTGAAGTATTAAATGATTTAACAGTAGAGTTTCCAAGTAATGAAATAACAGGTTTAATTGGACACAATGGAGCTGGAAAAACGACCATATATAGATTGATATCTAACTTAATATTACCAAGTGAAGGAAAGATTATAATTAATCAAGATATGATAACTGATTATAAAAAACAAGTAGCTTATATTCCTTCAGGAGCATCAATTTATGAAAGATTAACAGCATATGAAAATTTAGTATTTAGAGCAAAAATTATAGGATTGAGTAAAGATGAATATGATAAAAAAATAAAAATACTTTTAAAAAAATTGAAACTATCAAAAAGGATTCATGATAAAGCATATGATTTTTCAAATGGAATGAAAAAAAGATTAGGATTAGCATCTGCATTAATAGGTTCTCCAAAATTGTTATTGATAGATGAAGCATTAAATGGAATAGACCCAGAGAGTATAAATATTATAGTCAATATATTAAAAGAATTAAATGAAAATGGTACGACAATAATTATTACTTCACATGACCTGAGCTTGATACACGACTTGTGTACAGAAATAAAAATATTGAATGAAGGTGAATTTGTATATCAAGGTGAAAAAAATAAAGAGTTTAAAGACTTTAAAGAATTTTATCTTTCTCTTACCACCAATTATGATGAGGAGGAAGATTTTGTTGAATGAAATAATAACAATTTTTTATAAAGAATTTCAAGAATTTATTTCAGTAAATAAAAAACGTTCTATGGTGTTAAAATTAATATATTTACCAATAATGTATTTGATTTTATTATTAGAAAATAGGCCTAAAAATTTTTTAATATTTTTAATGTTTATTTTATTTATAATAGGAATATACTCAGTTTTTATTACATATAATTCAGTTCAAGAAGAAAAAAACAAAAAAACATTAGAAACACTTTTGAGTATAGGATTAAAAAGAAAAAATATATTTGTAGGAAAAATAATCTTACCAATAATAGTTTCATTAATCATTACAATATATAATATTTGCTGTATATATATAATTAATCTTTTTAATTATTTCCCAAAAATTGAAATTAATCTTATTTTATTTTTCGCTATTCCAATATTGTTTGGAGTATTGAATGCTACAATGACCTTTTTATTAACTTTAAAAATGGACAAAAGTTATTATATGAGTTATTTTATTAGTGCTACAGTATTTATATTTGGATTCATTATTTTTTATCCAATAAGTTTGATAAAGACTTTACTCTTAATAATGTATATGATAATAATGATTTGTATTATAATGATTTTTACAATACAAAGATTTAATAAATATAAAATATTTTAAGACAAAGAAATAAAACTAAGAAATATGAGGTGAGTAAAATAGATACAATATTGGCAATTTTTTATAAGGATTTAAAGTATTTAAAGTATCAAAAAAGAGAAATTTATTGGTCTATAGCAAGTATTTTTATTTTTCCAGCACTTTTATTTATGCCTAAAACTCCTTTTTCATTAGTGGGATATTTTTTTAGAACTAGTGTAATTTTATTTTCAGGACTAATGCCTTTGGGTGTAGCTGGTAGTTTTTCTGGTAACTCCATAAGCTTTGAAAGAATGGATGAAACATTAGAATTTTTATTATCCTCTGGAATAAAACCATTGAATTTTTATATAGGAAAAATAATTTTACCACTTTTATTGGGGATGATATATTCAATTATTTCTACAATTGAAATGAGCACATTATTAAAGTATGTTTTTGTCGATATAAGTATTCCATTAGAAACGTTAATAATAATACCATTATGTTCAGCAATTATAGGATCAAATGGAGGTATTATTTCACGATTACTTTTTAAATCAGACGTTAAAGCTGTAAATATAGAAGCGATATTTACACTAATAATATTAATTTTACCTTATATAATAGTGAGACCAGATTTGGGTGGCATCAATGCTATTATTTACATGATTATAATACTATTTGTGTTTTTTTCTTTGATTGTATTGGGGATTCATCAGATAAAAAATAAAAAAGTATTAGATTTTTAAAATAATTAGTAATGAATTCTTTAATAAAATATATTGAACTAAATAATGAAGAATTTTTAATATCATTAAGTAATATATAATTATTATAAATAATAAACTTTCACTACAATTATTTGATTTTGATAAAGTTATTCTCATGTAAGATAGAAAAATGATTAAAAGTAGATAAATAATAAAATTTTAGATTCATCTTAATATTCGAATTAAATAATATATTTTTAATAAAATACTTATAATTTTTTTAAAATGTTTAATAAAACTCTCCTTTCAGAAGATTTTGAAAAACACCAAAAAGATAATATCGTTGGTGTTTTTTTTAATTTATACTTATTTGTAAATTCTTTTAATTCATCAAAAATTTTTAACTTAATAGAAAAATTAAAATCATATCTTGAATAATTTCTTATAAAAGTGTCTATTACGTATTTTTCTTTACTTTCTAAATTTAAATAATTTTCAAAAAATAACTTTCTTTTTTTTATAGTGAATTTTTTAAAAAAATGATAGACTAAGTCTATTCTTCCTTTTAAAATATTGTTTGGATTAATCATGTTAATAACAAATAGTTTTAAATCATAATCAAGATTTAATGTATTTATAGTATTCAAATTATTGTATAACTTTTTTAAATTAGAATTCTTTTTATCTAAAATAGATACATAAGTTGTAATAAACACCATTTTTTTATTAGTATGGTTTAACTTAGAAAAAGTATTTAAAGATTCAATAAATTTTTTATCTATTAATAGTTTCAAGTATTCATTTAAAATTGGAAAAGGTGCATTTGTATTTGGAGTTATTTTAAATCCTAATATAAATTTTTGAATAGTATTGCCTTTAATTTTTTTTGTTTTATTATTAAACAAATCTTTTAATCTTTTATAAGAAATATTTGTTAATTTTGATGCTTTAAAAAAATTAGAAAAATATTGACTTAAATAATCTTTTAAAAATTTTGTATTATTATATTTAGATAATTTTATTTTAAATTTGCCTTCATACAGTTTAAAGTATTTATATTTTTCTTTATCTTCTTTAGATAATAAATTGAATATAAAGCTTAATTCATTAAAATTCCAAAATAAAAAATAAAAATCATTTTTATGAACTTCAAAAAAAGTGTCGTAAACTCCAAACCATGTAGTTAAATCTTCAAAAAAATATGAATAGTAATACATCAATTCAATTGAAAGTTCTTTTGCTTTTCTTTCATCAAAATCTTTTAAAAACCAACTATAATCATTTAAAACAGTTATTAAACCAACAGGATGTCGTATTTTTTTTGCCAACTCATAAGCAGTTTGAAAATTTTTCCATCCTTCATTAAAATTATTATTTATAATATTTTTTCTAGCATTACCAATAGTTACAAATAATTTTGTAGAAAAATCTTCTTCATATTTTTTGGACCAAAGTCTTGTGTTTTTATTTATATTTAAAATAGATTCACAGTTTAATAATGTAGAAAAAACAATATTCCTAGAAAATTCAGGAATATTTCTTAAGTTCTTTTTTAAAATCATATACAATTTTTTAGATTCATTAAATTTATTTAAACGAATTAAACAGGATATTTTTTTAGACAGCAATAAATAATAAAGAGTGTTAGATTTGCAATTTTTAATACCATTATTAATTTCTAAAAGGGAACTTTCAAAATTATTATCCCAACTAAATAAAAAAGATTTAAATAAACTATCCCAACCGTTATTTATTTTATTATAAAAAATAAACCTATTTAAAAAAGGTCTTCCATAAGAACCATATTGAGAAGCTATATTAAAAATCTTGAGACAAAATTCATTCATAAGTTGTTTCCTCCTACTTCAAATGGGACGTTATAAACAAAAAAATGCAATGTTACAATTTTTAAGAAAAATTGTCGTCTAAAATCATCTTATATAAACCATTATAGCACACGCAATAAAGTGAAATCAAATAAATTGAGGTATAATTTAAATAAGCTAAAGAGGAGGTGTTAAAAATGAAAAAGATTATATTCATAGTTATAGCAATTATTGCATTTGGAGGAATGGCATTTTCAGATCCTTTACCATCAACTAATCAAACAGATAGTATTAATAAAATTGTTGATTTAGGAAAATAAAGTATTTGGTCATGAAGAAAGGGGGAATTTTATGTTAAATCAAAAATTTGTTAGAAATAAAGACATAAAATGGAGAAAAGAAGTTGATAGTATTTTATTTATGAAAGAAAATGAATTATATACTCTTAATAATGTTGGCGCTTTTATCTGGGAACTTTGTAATGGTGATTATACAGTTAACGAAATTATTAATATAATAAATCAAGAATATAAAATTGATAAAAATATTATTAAATCTGATGTAATAGAATTTTTAATGAATTTATTAAATGAAAAAATTATTGAGGAAAAAATTTAAATGATTAATAATTTTGCTCCTACAGAAATTAATTGGGGATTAACTTATAGTTGTAATTTAAAATGTAATCATTGTTATTCTAATAGTTCAAGTCAAAATTTAAAAAATCCATTATCTTTTGATAAATTAAAATTAATAATGAATAAAATAATTGATGCAGGGATTTTTAAAATAATCTTTACTGGTGGCGAGCCTTTTTTAAATACAAATTTATTTTCATTAATAGAAATTGCAAAAAAAAATAATATTTTTGTCCACATAAATACAAATGGACTTTTATTAGATGATAAGATCATAGAAAAATTACAAGAATACAAAGTTGATTCTATAAGGATTAGTCTTGATGGAAAGAATAAATTTGAACATGAAAGTCTTAGAGGAAAAAATTCTAATTTTGAGAAAGTTTGCTCTGTAATAGAAAAAATTTCTAAAACTAATATTACAACTTCTATTGCTACTACAATTAATAAAAATAATTATATGAGCTTAGAAGAAATTATAAAATTATCAATTAATTTGGGTGCGAAAAACTGGACAACTTTTAGATATGTAAAGTATAACAAAAATAGTTATAAGTATGCTCTTGATAAATATGAATATTATGAAATTTTAAAAAAACTTTATGAATATAAAATAAAATATGAAAAAAGTATTGAACTCTATATAGAAGATCCATTATTTTTATTTATTAATGAAGGAAAAAATAGACCTTGTCCAGCATCTAACTCTTTTTTTGCAATAAATCCAAAAGGAGATGTATTACTTTGTCCTTCAATACCTTTAAAAGTGGGTTCTTTAATAGAAAACAATGTATTTGATATTTGGAATAGTAAAGTTTTTTTGAATTTAAGAGGTAAAAGAATGGGATGTTTAAGCGCAGCATTTGAAAAATATAATGTATTGAAAAAAGATCCTTTTTTAAAAAACTTTGAGGTGAAAAAATTTTGAATTATTTAAGATTACCTAATTTTAAAAATGTACCAGATAATGTTTTTATAGAATTAACAAGAAATTGCAATTTAAATTGTTTACATTGTGCTAATTCATCAAATAAATCTTTAAAAAATGAATTAACTGATGATGAAATTTTTAGATTAATAGATCATCTTAGCGAAATAAATGTATTTAGTGTAGTTTTGACAGGCGGTGAACCATTTTTAAGGAAATCTATTTTTGAATTAATAGATTATTTAAATCAAAAAAAAATATTGGTAAAAATTGCAACCAATGGATTATTAATAAATGAAAAAATTGCAAAAAAATTATCAGAGTATAAAATATCTGGAGTACAAATTAGTTTGGATTCTTCAAATAAAGAAAAACATGATAGCTTTAGACGAGTAAATGGTAGTTTTAATAAAGCATTAAATGCTATAAAATTTCTTTCAAATAATGGAATTAAAGTTACTACAGGTATGACAGTTACGAATAATAATTATAATGAAATTGAAGATGTTATTAACTTATCTATAAAAAATGGGGCTAAATCTTTTTTAGCTGTAAAATATATCCCAACTGGTCGTGGCTTAGAAAGTAAGTTAAATATGCTTGATTTAAAAAAATCAAAAGAATTTTCTTATAAAATTTTAAATTTGTCTAAAAAATATGAAAAGAAAATATATATTTCTGAAGATGATGGATTTTGTTTTTTATTAAAAAAAGAAAGAAAAGATCTTTTTTGCCCCGCTGGAATTAGTTCGTGTGTAATTGAAGCTGATGGGAATGTACATCCATGCCAATTTATAGGAGATAGAAGCTTAGTTTCAGGAAATATTAGAGAAAAAAATTTTATAGATATTTGGTTATACTCTAAAAATCTTAGAGAATTTAGAAGTATTCAAAATTTGAATAAAAAATGTAATAATTGTGAACATCTTAATATTTGTATGGGGGGATGTAAAGGAATGACCTATGGTTATTATAATTCATATGATTATCCTGACCCATATTGCTGGAATTTATAAAAAAGGAGGTGAGAAAATGTACGAAAAACCAGAAGTAAAAAAAGTAGAAAAAGTTTATGAAAAACCTGTATTTTTAGCTAAAGCATCTTCTGAATGTGGATGTGGTCAAGGATATTAATTTTTTCATGTTCCTCATTTTAATGAGGAACATTTTATAGGTAAGGTGATTTTAGTGAAACAAGAAATTAGTGTTATTTTTATTTTTATTTATCTTATGGTAACAAGAGTAGATTTATTAAATATAAATAATTTTAATTATTCAAAAAAAGATTTTTTTTTATTTTTTATAAATTCATTGATTTTTTTTATAATTAATTATTTACTTGAATTGAAAAATAATAATTATAAATATTTATTTAAAAATATATCAAAAAAATCTATTTATCTTTATTTATTTAAAGGAATTATTTTTATTCCAATATTAGAAGAAATATTATATCGTGGAATTTTAATATCAATTTTAATAAAAATATTTAATTCATACATAGCTGTAATTATTTCTTCTATAATATTTATGTTTCAACATAAATTTTATAACTTTTATCAATATATTTTTTTATTTTTGATAGCAATGATTTTGGGAATATATTTTTTAATTTTTAATAGTATTATTCCTACTATATTGATACATTCAGTTATAAATATGGCAAATTATATTTATTTTATAAAAAATTATAAGAATAATAAGAAAAAAGAGTGGGAAAATGGATAAAATTATAGAAGCGAAAAACATAACAAAAATTTATAAAAATGGAATAGCAGCAAATAAAAATATTTCTTTAGATATAAAAAAAGGGGAAATTTTAGGTATTTTAGGACCAAATGGAGCTGGAAAAACTACTTTGATTAAACAAATAGTTGGTTTTTTAAAACCAACTTCTGGGAAAATATATTTTAATAAAGAAGATATTTCTTTAAATCCTAACTTAATAAGAAAAAATCTATGTTATCAATCTCAATCAAATTTTGTGTTGAGAGGTTTAAAAACAAGAGAAGCATTATACTATACTGGAAAATTGAATAAAATGACTAAAAATAGAATAAAAGAAAAAATTGAATTATTGAAAAAAGAATTAGATTTGAATACAGTTTTTAACAAAGAAATAGAAAATATGTCTGGTGGACAAAAACAAATAGTAAATTTAGCTGTTTCACTTGTTTCTGATTCTAAAATATTAGTTTTAGATGAACCAACAAATAATTTAGATCCAGAAAAAAAGGCTTTATTAATTGATTTTGTTCATAGATTAAAGTTGAAATATGGATATACCATAATACTTGTTTCACATAATATATTTGAAATAGAAAAAATAGCAGATAGAGTTGCCATAATATATGATGGTAGTTTATTAAAATTAGATACTCCAAAAAATTATATAGCACTTATGGGAGGAGATTATAAAATAAAATTTTTTATACACAAAGATAAAATTCCGAAAATAGAAAATTATTTTAAAAATTTTTCTATAAATGAATTTGGCTACACAAGTATTTATATTGAAGAGAAAAAAATATTTGAGTCAATGGATTATTTGAACAAAGAAATAGGAAAAGAAAAATTAAAAGATATAAAAGTATTGAATACAAATTTAGAAGATTCATATTTATTTTTTTTAAAAAATTATAGGAAAAACTTTATAAAAGAGGATTTAAAAAAATGATAAAAAAGATATTTGAAAATTTAAAAGAGTTTTATTATTTATTTATTATTATTTTTTCAGAAGTTAGAGTAATATGGATTTTTCAAATGATATTTGGAATGGTAGCTCCTATTGGTTTAATTCTTTTTATAAAAGTATTTTGGAATAATTATAATAAAATTCAAGCAATACATTTGATATCTGGAAATGTTGTAATAAGTATGGTAATGCCATTGATGCTCATGTTGTGTTCAAGACTTGCTCAAATGAAATATGACGAAAGTATAAATTATTTTATAGGATTACCAATAAAAAAAATAAATTTTATTTTAGCTTTGATTTTTTCATCAGCAATAAGTTATTTGCCAGCATCAATAGCAACTTTAATTTTTACTAAATTAATACTTGGAATAAATATAGAAATTCAAAAAGTATTATTTACAGTTATAATAGCCTTTATAATCTCTTCGTTGTCTTTTGTTGGTTTGGGTGTGTTTATAGGATTGAAAAGTAAAACTCCAATACATTCAAATATAATTGGAAATGCAGTAGTATTTTTTATGGTATTTTTTACGCCAACAATAATTCCAACAGAAAAATTTCCAAAAATTTTTTTATGGATAAGTTATTTATTTCCAACAACATATGCAGTTAATTTATTTGAAAGTATTTTTAATAACATTTTTAATGGAGCATTTTTCATTAATTTATTTGTTTTAAGTTTATTTGTTTTAATATCTTTTGTTTATTTATATAAATTTATAAACTGGTATATTGAATAATAAAAAAGGAGAAAATTAAAATGGAAATATTAACTTTAGATATTGGTGGAGCAAATTTGAAATATTGTATATTTAGTTTTCAATCTAACAAAATAGAAATTAAAGAATATGACGAATTAAATATTTTAAACAATAATTTAAATGTATTTGAGTTGTTTTTGAAAAAAGAGATATTTAAAATAACTTCAAAAAATTCAATTGATAAAATACTATTTACACAAACAGCTTCTTTAATTTATGAAAATAATAAAGAAGGTGTGAAAAAAATAGCTTCAATTTTAAAAGAAGTATTTAAAGGAGAAATTTTTATGTTTACTCCAGATAGATTAATTAATATAGAAATTTTAGATTTTGAACGATATACTGAATGTTATAATTGGGCTATAACAAGAGAATTATGTAAAGATAGAAAAGGTATAATAATTGATATGGGATCTACTTCCACAGATATAATTCCTATTTTAGAAAAAGAAAATAATAAGAATAATATAATGAGATTAATAGATGGTGAAGTTAATTATTTAGGTATGGTAAGAACGATATTACAAAGTGTAATAAAAACTGTTCCATACAAAAATTTTGATGTTCCAATAATAGCTGAACCTATTCTAAAAACTGGAGATATTTTTTATTATCTTGATATGATACCATACAATAAACATTTAAATTATTCTTCTAATATTAAATTTATTAATAAATTAGAGATTGAAAATAAAATATGTCAATTGATTGCTTCAGATAAAAATTTTTTAAGCAAAGAAGAAATAAATATAATAATTAAATATATATACGAAGAAATAAAAAATACAATAAAATTTAAAATAAATAAAATTATGAAAAAAAATAATCTGGATAATAATATAACTTTATTTGCTACAGGGTATGGTATAAATAATATATTAAAAGAAATATATAAAGAAATGAATTTTTCAGAATATATTACACTTGAAAATCTCTTAAATGTAAAAAAGTATACGCCTGCAATAGGTTTGGGATACGTTTATTTTAAAAAAATAATGAGAAGAGATTTTAGTATGATATAAAAAACTTATAATGCAAGTCAAAGTGTTTATAATTTTTTTAAAATATTTAATAAAATAACCCTTTCAGAAGATTTTGAAAAACACCAAAAAGATAATATCGTTGGTGTTTTTTTTAATTTATACTTATTTGTAAAATCTTTTAATTTATCAAAAATTTTTAATTAAATAGAAAAATCAAAATCATATCTTGAATAATTTCTTATAAAAGTGTCTATTACGTATCTTTCTTTACTTTCTAAATTTAAATAATTTTCAAAAAATATATTTCTTTCTAAAAGTAAACTTTCAAAATTATTATTTTAACTAAATAAAAAAGATTTAAATAAACTATTCCAACCATTGTTTATTTTATTATAAAAAATAACCCTATTTAAAAAAGGTTTTCTATAGGAACCATATTGAGAAGCTATATTAAAAATCTTGAGACAAAATTCATTCATAAGTTGTTTCCTCCTACTTCAAATGGGACGTTATAAACAAAAAAATGCAATGTTACAATTTTTAAGAAAAATTGTCGTTTGAAACCATCTTATATAAGCTATTATAGCATGCATAAAAAAGTAAAGTCAAATGGAATGAGTTATAATATAATTGTGCTAAAAAATATATTAAAGTTATAGGGGGATTAATTTTGAAAAATAAATCATTTGCAAATATTTTTAAATATTCAAAAAAATATATAAAAATACAATTTTTTTTACTTATACCTACTGTAATAGCTGTGTTATTTCCATTAATAAGACCCATTGTAATAAAACAATTTATTGATAATATACTTAATAAAGATATTAAAATAATATTATCATATGTATTTTTATTGTTGGGTATAGTTGTTGTAGAAAGATTAATAAATTTTTTCTCAAATAATCTTTTATACAAAACAATTAATAATATTTCATCAAAAGAAAAGGTTTCATTATTTAAAAAAATATTTAAATTATCTCTAAAAGATTTAAAAAAATATACTAGTGGAGATATTTTATCTCGAGTTTTGCAAGATACTGATGAGTTATCTCAGACAATATCTATTGTTTACTTAGTAATATTTGCAAATATTTTACAACTTATATCAGCAGCATTTTTGTTATTTAGTTTTAGTTACAAACTTGCAATTATTGCTTATTCAACATTACCTCTTTTTTATATTACATCGAAACTTTTTGATAAAAAGATAAAAAATTCTTCAATAAACGAAAGAAAGACAAATTCTGTTTTGATAGAAAGTTTTAGAGAAAAACTTAGTGGTTTTAAAACTATAATAGGTTTTTCTAAAAAAGATCATTTTTTGAATCAATTTGAAGATGATAGTATTAAAGATAAAAATGCAAAAAATAAATTAATTTTTTATACAAGAGCTCAAGATGAATTTATTAGTTTTATATATAATTTAATACCAATTTTAATATTAGGTATTGGTGGACTTTTAGTTCAAAGAAAAGAAATTTCATTAGGTACTCTAATAGCTTTTTATTCGTATATTGGATGGCTTAACCATCCAATACAAATGTTAAGCAATATAGTTATTTCAGTAAAGAAAAGCAAAGAAACTTTAAAAAGAATTGAAGAAATATACAACTTACCAGAAGATGAACATAATGGAAATGACTTATTGGAATCAATAAAAAATATTGAATTAAAAAATATATCCTTTTCTTATGAAGATAAAGAAATAATAAAAAATATTAATTTAAATATTGTTTCTAATAACAAATACAGTATTGTTGGTGAAAGTGGAAGTGGTAAGAGTACCTTGCTGAATCTTCTGCCATTGTTCTATAAAGATTTTTCTGGAAACATCTTCATAAATAATAAAAATATAAAAGAATATGATATTAATTCTTTGCATAAGAAAATATTATACGTTTCTCAAAATGAATTCATTTTAAATGATACATTAAAAGAAAATATTTTTTTTGGAGATACTTTTAGTGAAAAAGATATAAAAAAAGCTATTGAATATTCGTGTATAAATGATTTTTTACCAGAGCTTGAAGATGGAATGAAAACAGTTCTTGGTGAAAATGGATCAAATTTATCTGATGGTCAAAAACAAAGAATAACAATAGCAAGAGCTATAATAAGAAAACCCGATTTACTCATTTTAGATGAATCAA
The DNA here is from genome assembly GCF_014701195.1 of Tepiditoga spiralis. NCBI lineage: Bacteria > Thermotogati > Thermotogota > Thermotogae > Petrotogales > Petrotogaceae > Tepiditoga > Tepiditoga spiralis. The sequence continues at coordinate 221,690 of NZ_AP018712.1, read as the reverse complement.
CCAATGCTATTGATTCAAAAACAGAGGAAAAAATCTTTGATTCTATTTCAAAAATAATTCCTACAATTATTATTATTTCACATAGACTTTCAACAATTAAAAAAGCAGAAAATATAATAATAATTAATGATGGGAAAGTGCTTTCTAAAGGAAGTCATAAAGATTTATTAGAAAATTGTAAGGAGTACAGTAGAAACATAGAAAGTCAATTACTGCATTAAATTTTAAAATAATTATATATTTAGTAAAAAATAATTTAAAAAATTAAAAAATAGGATAGTTTAAAACTATCCTATTTTTTATAGTAGTTAAATCTTTTCAACTTTAAATGATTCAATATTTTTTTTATCAGAGTTGATGTTTATGCCAATTAAATAAATATCATACTTATCAACGTAAGGTTTGTAATAACCTTTTTCTTTAATTTGTTCAAGGGCAAAATCAGGAGACTTATCTTTTTTTAATTCAATGACATAAAGAAAGTTATCAAACTCAACAATTAAATCACTTCTACCATTAAAAGAAAGCTCTTCGGCTCTAACGTTTAAACCGCTTGCTGCCAATATGGTGTATATCAATGAATGATAATAACTCTCTTCTTTTTTGTGCAAATTATAAGGTACACTTGCTATTATTCTTTTTATTTCATCTATTACGTTATCTATGTTGTTTTCAAAAAAAGCATTTTTAAAAATGGCTTCACTATTGTTTAATATATCTTCTCTTATATCATAATTAGCTTCAAGTAAAAGTTTTGAAAAACTATTTTTTACCTCTAAGTTTGGATAGTCGATTATATATTTATTATATTTATCAATACCTTTAAAGGTTAAATAACCAGATTGAATAAAAAAAATTCTAGGACGAGCATTTTCAATCTCTCTTGTAGAAAAGTCAAGTTCACTTACAGTAACCTTCGTTAATTCATCATAAGTAATATCTTTTCCTTTTATATATTCATATAAAAATGTTGGTGATCCACTTTCAAACCAGTAATTGCTGAACTTTTTTTCAGAAAAAAAGTTTAAAACAGAATAAGGATTGTATACGAACTGTTCACCATCGAAAGAAAAACCATTGTAATATTTTTTTATTTTTTTCAAAAGGTCAACTCTTGAAAGATTTAATACATCTTTTGTCATTTCAATGTAGTTATTAAAATGAATTTCTAATTCTTGTTGAGTATATCCAAACATTTGAGAGTATTGTTTAGAGATACTTATATCTCTTAAATTATTTAAAGAAGAAAATACACCCATCTTTGTAAACTTAGTAATTCCTGTCATGAATACAAACTTTATGAATTGACCTTTAGACTTTACAATTACATAAAAGTCTTGAAGAATATCTCTCATCTTTTCAGCAACTCTTTTATTGTTTATATTGTGAAGAACAGGTCTTTCATATTCATCGATTAAAACAACAACCTTATCTCTTTTTGAAAGTTTTAATACCAATTCACTAAAAGCAAACTTATAGTCATCTTCAACAAGATCAATACCATAATTAATGGCATTTTCTCTTATGATATTAGTTAAACTCTTTTTAAATCTATCAATATCATCATAAACGGCATCTAATAAGTTAATCCTAATAATAGGATACTCTTTAAATTCCCATTTATCATAAATGAAGGTATCTTTGAATAACTCTTTTTCACCTTTAAATAGATAATACAAGGTAGATAAAGTCAAACTCTTACCAAATCTTCTTGGCCTTGATAAAAAGGTAGGAACCCCTAAATCAACGAGATCGTATATGTACTTTGTTTTATCTATGTATAAATAATTTTCAGTAATAATCTTTTTAAAGTCATCGATTCCTATTGGTAGTTTTTTCATAAAAACCATCTCCAATTATTATATTGTTAATACAATTATACCATACAAATGAGAAAGAAGGAGTTTAATAAGGGTATTAATAATTATCTTTATACAGAAATTTTTAGTTTGAAATTCACTTTTCTTGATGTATAATATAATGAATTCGATTTGTGAAAAGGTGAAAAATTATAAATTATAAAAAGAGAGGTGAAAAAGGTTACTCATAAGGGTAGCTAAATCAAATGTCTAATTTAAAATATGATGTCGTAGTAATAGGTGGAGTTGCAGCTGGTACCAGTGCAGCAGCTACAATAAAAAGAATTAAGTCTGATATGTCAGTTTGTATCTTTCAAAAAGAACCTTATATTTCATATGGTGGCTGTGGATTACCGTATTCGGTATCTGGTGAAGTAAAAAGTCCTGAATCAGTTATAGGTTTTACACCAGAAATTTTTAAAGAAAAAAAAGGTGCTGATGTATTTATAAATCATGAAGTTTATAAGGTTAATTTTGATAATAAAAAAGTTTATGTAAAAAATGAAAATGATGAATTTGAAGTTGAATATAAAAATTTAGTAATTTCAACTGGAGCAAGTCCGATAATGCCAAAATTTACTTATACTGGAAATGGTGTTTTTAAATTAAGAAATCCAACTGATGCAAGAACTATGCTTGACTTTATAAATGAGAATAATCCTAAAAAAGGTATAGTAATAGGTGGAGGATACATAGGAATTGAAAGTGCAGAAGCTTTAAAAAAACATGGTATAGATGTGACTGTAATAGAAGGAACTGATAAACTTTTAAGAGGTATGGAAGATGAACTTTTAAATGCATTTAAAGATATGACAACAAAAAGTTTAAAGGTTGAATTCAATACAATGGTAGAAGATATAACTTTTGATAATGGAATAAAAGTAATTACAAAAAATAAAAACTATGATGCAGATATAGTTGTTGTTGCAATAGGAGTTAGACCAAATACGGGATTTTTAAAAGGAACAGATCTTGAAATGCTGAAAAATGGTGCAATTGTAGTGAATGAAAAATCTCAGACAAATATAAAAGATGTTTATTCAGCTGGGGACTGTGCAAGTGTTAAAAATTATATTACTAAAAAAGATGTGTATATTCCACTTGGAACAACAGCAAATAAACAAGGAAGAGTTGCAGGTAAAAATATTTGTGATGTGAAAGAAAGTTTTGAAGGTGTAGTTGGTTCTTTGATAACTAAGTATGAAGATGTTGAATTTGCTAAGACTGGATTTTCACTTTCAGAAGCATTAGAAAGTGGATTTGATGCAATTAAAGTTTATGTAAAATCTGGAAGTAAAGCACATTATTACTCTGGATCTAAAAAAATTCATATGACTATGACAGTAGAAAAAAGTACAGGAAGAATATTGGGTGCACAGTATGTTGGTGGAGAAGTTTTTGCAAGATTGAATGCAATAACACCGCTTTTGTATAAAAATGGAACAGTAGACGATTTAAGAAATATGGATTTAGCCTATGCACCACCATTTTCACCAGTTTGGGATATAAATTTAGTTGCTGCAAATTTAGCAAAAAAGAAAATATAAAATAATTTATAAATAAAAAAGAATAGTTGGTAGCACGTAATTTTTTATGTAAAATCCTCTTCTTGATTTTGTCTATCTATTCCAAGAAGAGGATTTTATTTTTTTATTTATATACTAACTTTTAAATTATAATTTATTATGTATACTTTTAAGGTTTTCTATTGAAATGCCTGTTAATTCTGAAATCATATTTACATCTAATCCTTTTTCCAGCATGCTTTTTGCTATTTTTTCTTCAGGCGTTAATTCAATATCTTTATCCAAATTACTAACAATTTCAACCTCTTTTTTATCAAAAGCTATTGAAACTTTTATTATGTCATTTATTCCATAATTTTTTATCTCTTCTTCATACCTCTTTTCATTTATTTGTTTTAATCCATTTTTAGCACTGTCTTTTAAACTTTTATCTTCGTCTTTATTGTACTTTTTGAACTCTATTATTATTCCTTTATCTGTTTTATCTTTTGGAATTAATATAACATCAGCTCTTCCAAGTCCTGTTTCTCTATTACTCTTTATTATGTATTTTTCTTTTAATCCAACACTCATTCCAAGTATCAATCCATGATAGAACCTTTCTGGTTCCTTTCCGCTAACATCAAAATAACTCAATGTATTCATCGTTAAATCTTTAAATTGGTCTGTAAATGTCTTTATTCTTCCTACTTTTAAATTCAAAAGCATATTATCGATACTTATATTTGATTCTCTCAACATATTTCTAACTGTTTGTACAAAAAAATCTTTTACTTCTTCATTTGGTATCTTTACCTTGTATGTTGTTATATTGTTTTGTCTTTTTTTACTCGTCCACTTTAAGTAACCACTAAATAAAAATAATGTCCAAATTGCACTTTCACTATTTAAGTTTAAATCACCATAAACCATTGTTTCTATTATTTCGCACTCTACTTCTTCTCCGTTTATTAATTTTTCTACACTATCTTTTATATTAACAGTTCCTTCTTTTATTAACTTTCTTATTAAATAATTCCCACTAGTATTCATCCAGTATGGCCTTATTTTCCCTCTATTCTTTGCAAGAGTTACTATAGAAAAAGGATTGTAAATTTCAACACCACCAAAGTTATAACCATTGTACCAATCTATAACTTCTTTTTCTTCATATTCAAGTTCATAATACTTAAGTGTTTCTTCAACTTCTTCTTTAGTTAAACCATACTTATCATTGAATAGTTCATTCAATACAGTAGAAACTTCTAAATTATTCACACCAGTAAAGATGCTTTCTTTTGATACTCTTGTTATACCAGTAAGAACTGCTTTTTCAAGGTATACATTATCTTTTAATGCCATGCCAAATAAGTTACCAATTAAAGATATTATTTCATCATAGTAACCATGTAAGTAAGCTTGTTGAATGGGAGTATCGTATTCATCTATTAATATTATTACCTTTTTACCATAGTATCTTTCCATATACTTTGATAAGTTTCTTATAGAATTTTCATAATCTGCATCTAAAGCTTCTCTATCCATTATTTTATTGTATACATCTTTTTCCCTTTCATTTAATACTTCAAAAACATATTCGTGATCAATGTATAAAGTTGAAAGTTCCATAGTTAATAAAGCATGCATCTTTTTTAAGTTATTAGACTTTAAATCTTTAAAGGTGATGTATATAACAGGATGTTTATTTAAATGTTTTTCTATTATGTTCTTTTCTTTATGTATTTTTAAATCTTTAAAGAGGTGTTCGTTGTTTTGAGTAATATCAAAAAAGTACTTCATCATAGATTGACTGAGAGTTTTCCCAAACCTTCTTGGCCTTGTTATTAATAAAACATCGCCACTTTCAATAACTTCTTTGATTAACAAACTTTTATCTACAAAATACATGTTATCTTCAATTAAAGATTTAAAGTCACTTCTTCCTATTGGAAGTCTTTTTTTCATTTTAATCACCTCATTTTATTATATCATACTGAATAGGTAATTTAAGGTATCAACATTTTTTTAATGCCTTTTTACCATGACAAATTATTATTTCATAAAGTAATAAAATTAGTTAATCAAATTTATTGTTTTGTTTTTATAAAAAAAAAATATTTACGAAAATATTAAAATAACTTAAAAAAGTATTTTATTTTTATTAAAAATATGGTATTATTATATTGTAAATTCAAATTTTTTAATTAATAAATAGTATATAAAAAGGAAGTGTGGGTATGAAAAAAATATTTGTAATGATATTTCTTATATTAAGTCTTTCTTTTTTTTCATTACCAAGTGCTTCAGAACATGCTAAAGCAGGATTAGAAGATTTTGGCTTTTATACTGGAAAAAATAAAAATATTAGATTAACATTTACAGAAATAAGTAATTTAATAGATAATATAAATAGTAATCCGTTTAAAGATATAAGTACAAAATTTGGAAAATTTGGGCATAGAAACTTTGGACATTGGGGTTTTTCTGGAAGCATACCCTTTAATAAAAATGAATATTTAAAAGAATTAATTAAAAATGGAGTTTCTAAAGAGAAAATCGTATTAGAATGGAAAAAAATAACAGATAAAATGACAAATATAGTTATGGAAAAAACAGGAGTTACAGATAAAAAACTTGCAAAATCTTTAGCTGGATTAATATATGATCATCACATTTTAAAAGATTATGAAGATAAGATAATAGAACCATTATCTGATATAAATAATTTAAAGAAGGATATTTTAAAAAATTTTGAAACTTTATTTGGTAAAAATTCAAATCTTACTACAGATTTTAGAAAGTATTTAAAGGATATACCAAAAAATTTATCAGAAAAAGAACAGAGTATTTTAATAACTAAATTTATAAAAAAAGTAAACTTAGGAAGTTCTTTAGAAGATATTTTTTCTAAGGAATTTCAAGAAAAAAATATAAAAGTTTATACTAATTTAAAAAAAATGATGAATAGTTCAAATAAAATTAATAAGTATCTTAATATAAAAACTGCAGCTAAGGGAGCTTTGCTTTCTGGAATAATTTCGGGATTATTTCATTCTTATAAAGTTTATAAGAATGAAGAAGAAATTGATGAGGCTTTAAAAAATGTAATTAAAGATAGTTCAAAAACAGGAATTTCTCTATATACTTCTGAGGCCATAATGCAAAAAATTGGTAAAAAATATGCATTAACAGCAGCAACTGGAGCAGCTTTGAATTATGGTATTGCTACATTTGTTTTCAATGAAGTTAATACAGTTTATGATTTTTTTATAGATAAGAGCATAAATTCAGAAGAATTTCTAAAAGAAAATGGTGAAAATATATTAAAATCATCTTTTTCAGGATTATTTTCGTATTGTGCAGTAATATTGGGGGCTACTCCAACAGGATTTACAGTTATTGCTGTTGCAATTGCAGGTGACTTAATTATTAATAAAGCAATAGAAACTTATAAAAGATTGGATAAAAAAAATTATTTTTTTATGGAAGATATAATTGGGAATTTACCTTTGAGTGTTCAAAGAAGACGAACAATATTTGATTTAGAAGATCATTATAAAAATAAAAAGACGATATTTGATTTAGAAGATCATTACAAAGATAAAAAGACGATATTTGATTTAGAAGATCATTACAAAGATAAAAAAACAATATTTGATTTAGAGGAACATTATAAAGATAAAAAGACAATATTTGACTATTAGTTGAGGTGATAATTATGAAGAAGTTTTTTTTAATACTAGTGAGTTTAATGATTTCTATACTGATATTTTCAAATGATCCATGGAAAAATATGGAAGATATACAAAAAGAGATATATGATACTTTTGATAATAATGGCGGTAGTGAAGTTCCATGGTATTATGATGAAAATAAACACTCTGATGTTGATACAGAAATATTTTATCAATATTATTCTGATATAAAAGAATCGAATTCTATAGATGAAATTATAATAATAACAAAGGATGCTTTAAAAAAATTGTATTCAAAAATGATGGAAGAAGATTATGAAGTAACTGAAGAAGATTTTAATACATATATACTCTTGAATTATACTTGGGCAGCACTTTATGAAGGAATATTTGGATGGGATTTACCTTGGAAAAAAACATTAAATAATATATCAACATGGATACCATCTGTTTTAAAAAAAGATGGAAGTGTTATTGGTAATTTTTTTAAACTAAATAATAGTTTATATAAACTCAATCAACATAAGTATATTAAAGTAACAGAACATAAAATAATAGATAATTTTTTTGAAAATCCATATTCAGATACATGGTTTTTGATGATAAAAGAATATAAAAAGATAAAAAAATTTTATTTTTTTATGAAAGAAGAATTAGAAAAATATAAAGAATTTTTATCTTCAGATTATTCTAAAAATAAAGAAAAAATACAGAAAACATTAAAATATATTGATTTGAGTAGTTTGTATTTTAAAAAGTTAGACAGTATAGCAAGATATGAAGTTTTTGATAGACTAGTTGTTCCAATAATAAATTATGAATATGAATTGTATTTAAAATATTATGATAATAATATTATATTTTTTAAAGATAAAGAAAAAAAAGAAAAAGAAAAAGAAGTTGCTTTGCAATTTAATAAGGTTACGAATTTAATAGATTATTGTGTAGCTGATGATACAAAAGAATGGTTTATTGATTTTCAAAAAATGTTGAAGAAATATTTAGGAGAAAAAGAATGGAATGAATTAAAACTATATGGGAAACTAAGTCAAGAGTGGTTGAGATTACTTCCTGAAGTAAAAGTTGATTATTAAACATAATAAATGTCTTGTTAGAAATTTTCTAACAAGACATTTATACTTTTTTTGATTTCTGGAAGTATTTCTTTTGTGATGATTTTATTTTTATAAGAGTCTTTTAGCATTTTATTTTTTAAGATGTCTTTGATTTTTTTTGAGTTTAAATTCAAGAGTATTTTATAAGATGTTTTTATGTGTCCAACTATTTCTTCTTTATTTAATAGGTTTATTGTGCATGAAAAAGTTATTTTATTTGAAGTTAGTGTTGATTTTGATTTTTCAAAGGTATAAGAATCAAAATGATTTTTTAGCTTAAATTCAAATTTTTCTTTAATTATTGAGTCTATAGTGCAGTTTTTTAAAAGATATAAATAATCTTTTACGTCTTCTCTTTTTATATGAGTATCTACTAATAGAGTATCTTCTAAACTTTCAAAGACATTTTTATATACTTCATAATTTTCTTTTAAAGCCTCTTTTAAACTTTTTCCCCTTTGAATGAAAAATAATCCTTTTAACATATTTTTTGCTATTTCATCATAGGATTCATTTGTTTTTTTTGAAATGCTTTCAAACCAATTTACTACTTCATTGGAAAATGAAATTGTATTTTTGTCGTCAAATAAAATTTTTAAGTTTCCCCCCATAATTTTAGTTAATGTTGATAAAAATTTATATGATGGATTGTAGTTTCCTTTTTCAAATCTGTGTATGTTTTTTATTCCTGTACTCAATTTTTTTGCTATTTCATGATCTTTTAGACCATACAAATCTTTTCTTCTTTTATATTCTTTTATAAAATCATCCATGCTTTGCTCCTTAAGTTTATTTTAAGTTTTAGAGGATATAATATAATCAATTAAACAAAAACCTCATCCTTTTTTTGGCGGCTTATGCCGCCCTTTTTATTTATATATAACAAATGCTCCAAGTATTAGAATTAAAATTCCTGCTAGTCTTACAGAGATTTTTTCTTTAAATACAACTTTTGCAATTATAGCAGTTACCAATGTGGAAAGCATTGAAACAGGTTCTGCTATACTTACGTCAATATATTTGAAAGCATTTAAAAGTGCTATATAAGAATAAGAATTGCTAATTCCTCCTGAAATTAAATCTTTATATTTGTTTTTAATTAAATTTATGTGAGGTTTTAAACTTTTAAATTTAATTAAACTAAAAACAAATAATTCTAAACTTACAACTGTATATATTCCAACAGAATATCCAGTAGTGTTCATGTTTTTTGCAAAAAATCCATCAAGTGTTCTTCCTATTGCCATTAAAAATGAAGATACAATCATTGCAATAGCACCTTTGCTTTTAAATAGGTTTTTATAAGATTCAATTATATTTATGTCTTTTTTTAAGAAAGATACTCCATAAATCATTAATAAGCTTCCTAAAATTTTTGAAAGAGTTATTGATTCAGATAAAAATAAAAAAGTAGTTAAAATTAAAAATACAACATTCATATTATAAAGTGGAGCTATAATTGAAGCATCTTCGATAGATAGAGCATATACATAAAGAAAAAATGAAATTGTATAGATACTACCACTAATTAATGAAATTGTAAAAATATTTAAGTTTAAATCTTTAAAAAATGGAAACATAACTAAAAGAGAAAAAGTAAAAAACCCCCAAGAAGATATTAGCGCGTGCTCATTGGTTGCAATTTTTTTTCCAGCAATTCTTTCATATCCAAGTAGTATAATTCTTATTGAAATCCAAATTAATGCCATATACTTCCTCCAAGATTAATAAAATTAATTCCTATTAAATTATAACAGAAATATTTTAACAATTTTATAGTATAATGTATTGAAAAAATTTTAATTTTAAAATGGAGGAATTTAGATGAGAACTTTTTTTACGGCTTTAGGAATTGTTTTGTATCTTATTTATTCTCTTATACTCATATTGATATCTAAGTTTTTAAGAGGAGAAACAAAACAAAAGTTTATAACAAAACAAGTTACTATGTTTGCAAAAACTGCTTTTAAATTAACTGGAAGTAAGATTGAAGTTAAGGGGCTTGAAAATATTCCAGATGGTCCTGTGTTGTTTGTTTCTAATCATCAGAGTAATTTTGATATTCCTATTTTTTTGGGGTATTTGAATAAACCTTTGGGTTTTATTGCAAAAAAAGAAATGGAAAAGATTCCTATTTTGAGTACTTGGATGAGATACATTCATTGTGTTTTTATGGATAGATCGAATGTTAGAAATGCGGTGAAGTCTATAAATGATGGAATAAAAATTTTAAAGAATGGACATTCATTGATGGTCTTTCCAGAAGGAACGAGAAGTCATGATGGTAAAATTGGAGAGTTTAAACCAGGAAGTTTTAAACTTGCAACTAATTCTGGAGTTCCAATTGTTCCAGTTACTATATCTGGAAGTATAGATATTATGCCTAAAAATAAAGTTGAAGTTAGAAAAGCAAATGTAAAGGTTGTTGTTGGAAAACCAATAGAAGTTTCATCTGAAGATAAAAAGAAAACACCAGAACTTGCAGAAAAGGTTAGAGAAATAATAAAAGAAAATTTATAAAAGTATAAAAAAATAAAAATGCAACAAATTTTAATTTGTTGCATTTTTATTTTTTTTATGATATAATTTTTATGTAAAATCTTTTTTTGGTACTTTTAGTTCTTAAAAAAGAACAAAAAGGGGGGATAGTATGAAAAGTAAACGTAATGCTATTGCTGAAATGAGTTTTATTCTTTTTTTAAATGCCTATGGAACTTATGAAAATGTTAGAAAGGTTTATTTTATGAAAAAAAGAGGGATTAGTGTAAAAAAAATAATAAAAGAAAACCCATTTATTGAATCAGAAAAAGATTTGGAAAATTATTTAAAAAGAATGGAAAAAATATATAAATCTTACATATAAAAAAATGAGGCTTAAAGCCTCATTTTTTTATACTCGGAGATCTATATAGTTTCCGAGATTTGGATCTTTTGCCATAGATACATCAACTGTTGATTTTTGAATATTTTCAAGTATCATATCACCAACAAGATTTGTTGTATCCATAGCTTTTTTTGTTACAGAGGTGCTTATTTTCATTCCAGTATCCATCATTTTTAAGTTACTTGCTAAAGCTGCTACATCCATAAGGTCACCTCCTATGATATAATTTTATCGACTAAAAATTAAAAAATATTAGATAAAAATTATTATAAATAATAAAAAGTTGAGGTGTTTTTTATGGATAATATTTATAAAATTGAAGTTTTTATTCCAGAAAAATTTTTAAATGAATTGAGAATTGCAATGAATAATACAGGTGCTTGTAAGTATGGGAACTATGATAATTGTATTTCTTATTCAAAGGTAAAAAGTATGTGGAGGCCTCTTGAAGGAACAAACCCTTATTTAGGTGAAATTGGTAAACTTTGTTTTGCAGATGAAATAAAAGTTGAGGCTATTTGTAAAGGAGAGTTTTTAAAAGATACAGTAAAGGCAATAAAGCAGGTTCATCCATATGAAGAACCAGTTATAAACATAATTCCATTGTATGAAATATAAAAAAAGCTGTTCATTTGAACAGCTTTTTACTATTATAGTTTTAATTCATCTAAATTCTTTTCTACTATTTCTTTTGTATCTCTTGCAATCATTAATTCTTCATTTGTTGGAACAACCATTAATTTAATCTTAGAATCTTCTGTTGAAACAATAGTTTCTTTTCCACGTACATTGTTCTTTTCTTTGTTTATATTTATACCAAGATAACCTAAATAATTTTCTGCAATTTCTTCTCTCATAATTGGTGAATTTTCACCAACTCCAGCAGTAAATACTATTGCATCTACTCCATTCATTGATGCAGCATAAGATCCAATGTATTTTGCGATTTTGTATTCATAAATGTCAAATGCTGTTCTACAAACTTTATCACCAGCAATAGCATTGTCTTCAATATCTCTCATATCAGAATATTTTTTAGTTAGACCAAGCATACCTGATTTTTTATTCAATATAGTAATTACTTCTTTTGAGGTTAATCCTTCTTCTTTTATTAAAAAATCAACTATTGCAGGATCAATATCACCAGATCTTGTTCCCATTGCAAGTCCTTCAAGTGGTGTGAATCCCATAGAAGTATCAACTGATTTTCCACCATCTATTGCTGCAATTGAAGCTCCATTACCTATATGGCATGAAATTATTTTTAAATCTTTTACATCTTTTCCAAGAATTTCTGCAGTTCTTTGTGCAACATATCTATGACTTGTTCCGTGGAAGCCATATCTTCTAACTTTATATTTTTCATAGTATTCGTATGGTATAGCATATAAGTATGATTTTTCTGGCATACTTTGATGGAATGCTGTATCAAAAACTCCAATGTGTGGAACATTTGGTAATAATTCTGTTGCAGCTTTAATTCCCATTATATTTGCTGGATTGTGTAGTGGTGCAAGGAAAGATAACATTTCCATTGTATTTAAAACATCGTCATTTATTCTAACTGATGAAGCAAATTTTTCTCCACCATGAACGACTCTATGTCCAACAGCATCTATTTCTTCTAAAGATTTTAAAACTCCATATTTACTATCAGTGAATAGTGATAAAACATATTTTAATCCAACTTCATGATCTTGAATTTCTTTTTCAATTATGTGTTTTTCTCCATTTACTCTATGAACAATTCTTGATCCTTCTATTCCAATTCTTTCTACAAGTCCCATTGATAATACTTCTTCTGTGTCCATGTTTAAAAGTTGATACTTAATAGAAGAACTACCAGCGTTGATAACAAGTATTTTCATTTATGCTACCTCCCATTTTTTTATTTAGCCACAACAATATTACCACTTTTATTTAAAAGAAATTTACCACAAATATTACAAAATGAAAAAGAGTATAAGATGTTTGATATATTTGTTATAAATATTTTTATTATAAATATTTATTTTAAGACCATAAAAAAAGGGCTATTAGGCCCTTTTTTTGAAATACATTTTATAAGTAAAGATTATAAGTAAAGAGGAAACTGTTTACAAAGTTCTTTTACATCTGCTATTACTTCATTTTTTATTGTTTCATCTATGGTTCCTTCTTCATCTTTTACATTTTTAGCTACTTTAGCAATTAATTCAGCAACTTTAACCATTTCGTTTTCTTTCATTCCTCTTGTTGTTAATGCAGGTGTTCCAACTCTTATACCAGAAGTTACAAATGGAGATCTTGTTTCTTTTGGTATTGTATTTTTATTTACTGTTATATGGCATTGAACAAGTGCTTTTTCTAATGCTTTACCTGTCACATCAATATCTGTCAAATCAACGAGCATTAAATGTGAATCTGTTCCACCAGAAACTATTCTTAAACCATTTTTTTCTAATTCTTCTGCTAATTTTTTTGCATTTTTTACAACTTGTTTTTGATAAGTTTTAAAATCATCTGAAAGCGCTTCTTTAAAAGCAACTGCTTTTGCTGCTATTACATGCATTAAAGGTCCGCCTTGAATACCAGGGAATATTGCTTTATTTATTTTTTTATAAAGTTCTTTATCATTTGTTAAAATCATTCCGCCTCTTGGACCTCTTAATGTTTTATGTGTTGTTGTTGTAACAACATCAGCGTATTCAAGAGGATTAGGATAAATTCCTGCAGCAACAAGGCCTGCAAAATGAGCCATGTCAACCATTAAATAAGCTCCAACTGAATCTGCAATTTCTCTAAATCTTTTAAAGTCTATTATTCTTGCATAAGCACTTCCACCAGCAACTATTACTTTTGGATTGTTTTCCTTTGCAATTCTTTCAACTTCATCGTAATCTATTACTTCTGTATCAGGATTTACACCGTATGATACTACTTTGTATATTTGACCAGAAAAATTAACTGAAGCGCCATGAGTTAAATGTCCACCATGAGATAATGACATACCCATTATTGTATCACCAGGTTCTATTAAGGCAAAGTAAGCTCCCATATTAGCTTGTGATCCAGAATGAGGTTGTACGTTAACCCATTTTGCATTAAATAGTTCTTTTGCCCTATTTCTTGCAAGAGTTTCAGCTTCATCAACTATTTCACATCCACCATAGTATCTTTTTTTTGGATATCCTTCAGCATATTTATTTGTGAGCATACTTCCCATAGCTTCAATAACTGCTTTTGAAGCAAAATTTTCAGAAGCTATTAATTCTAAACCATACTCTTGTCTGTCTAATTCACGATTAACTATGTCATAAATTTCAGGGTCTGTTGTTTTTATATCTTCCCACATGTTTTAAACCTCCTTGTTGTTTTTTTTGATTATATAATATTATTTTTTATTAGCAAAATCTTATGTTATAAAAAAAACAAAGGATTTTAAAAAAAATCGTCTTTATTTAGCTATATTCAATAATATCTGAATTTTAATAATTATTTGGTATAATATATTAGATATTGAAAATAATTTCATGAAATTTTTTTCATATATACTATAATTACTCTTAATTATTCATAATTGTGTATATACTTCTCAAACACCTTTTGGAAAAAAAAAATAAAAAGTATAGAATATAATTGATATATACAAAAAATATATAAGGAGGTTACATTATGGAACTTGAAAAAAAATTATCAAAGGTTTCTAAAAGGATAAAATCTAGTTTAATTAGAGAGCTTTTAGATTTAAAAGATCCTGAAATGATTTCATTTGGTGGTGGAGTTCCTGATCCAGATACCTTTCCTAGACATGAAATAGCAAAGATAGCTTCAGAAGTTATAGAAAATGAACACAGAGTTACTTTACAGTATGGTTCAACTGGTGGAGATAACATATTAAAAGAACAGTACATAAAGTTATTGAAAAAACATGAAAACATAGATAATTTAGATGTAGACAACTTATTGATAACTGTTGGATCACAACAAGCACTTTATTTATTGGGAATAACTTTTTTAGATGAAGAAAGTTATTGTGGGGTTAGCAGACCTATTTATCTTGGTGCAGCTAGTGCCTTTCAACAAAGAGATCCTAAGTTTATAAATGTTCCTCTTTTAGAAGATGGAATGGATTTAGATTACTTAGAAAAAGAACTTGAAAAATTAAATAAAGAAGGAAATATAGAGAAGTTTAAATTTTTATATGTAATAAGTAATTTCCATAATCCTGCTGGAGTAACAATGGGAATTGAAAAAAGAAAAAAGGTTGTAGAACTTGCAAATAAATATGATTTTATAATAGTTGAAGATGATCCTTATGGTGCATTAAGGTTTGAGGGTGAAAAATTACCAAGTATATATTCAATGGCACCAGAAAGAACTATTTTGTTAAATACATTTTCAAAAGTTTTATCTCCTGGTTTAAGATTAGGTCTTGTTGTTGGACCAAAAGATATGGTTAAAAGAATTTCAATGGCAAAACAAGCTGCCGATTTGTGTACTCCTGCTTTAACTCAAAGAATAGGTGCAAGATACCTTGAAAGATTTGATTTAATAGAAGGTATACAACCAACAATTGAAATATATAGAGAAAAGAAAAACTTAATGATGAAGTTAGTAGAAGAAAAACTTGGAGATATAAAAGGAATAAAATGGATAAATCCTGAAGGGGGATTGTTTACATGGATAACTCTTCCAGAAGGTTTTGATACACTTGAAATGTTTGAAATAGCAAAAGAAGAAAAAATTCTCTATATACCAGGTACAGCATTTTATGTTGATGAACCAGACAATAATACAATGAGACTTTCATTTTGTTTGCCAACAAAAGAAAAAATAAAAGAAGGTATGGATAGACTTAGAAAAACAATAGATAGATATGCTAAAGAAAAAGGCTTAGAAATATAGGAGGGATGATGATGAAAATATTGGTAATAAATCCCGGTTCTACTTCGACAAAGGTAGCAATCTTTGAAGATAAAGAATTAAAAATTACAAAAACTCTTGAACATAGTTCAGAGGAAATTTCAAAATATGATCATATAATGGAACAAATTGATATGAGAAAAAAAGCAATTGTTGAATTTGCAGAAGAAAATGGATACAAAATAAAAGATTTTGATACAATTGCAGCAAGAGGTGGAATACTTCCTCCTTTGAGTAGTGGAACTTATAAAGTTACAGAAGAAATGGTAAATTATTTAAAGAATGAAACTCCAGTTGAACATGCATCAAATCTTGCTGCTGTTATTGCCTATGAAGTAGCTGATGGTATACCAGTTTATATAACTGATCCAGTTTCTGTTGACGAATTTGTACCGGAAGCAAGAATATCTGGTATTCCTCAACTCGAAAGAAAGAGTTTATTTCATGCTTTAAATATGAAAATGGTTGCAAGAAGAGCATCAGAGGAATTAAACAAAAAGTATGAAGATTGTAATTTTGTAATAGTACATCTTGGTGGAGGAATTTCAGTTGGTGCACAAGAAAAGGGAAAAATGATAGATGTAAATAATGCAAATGATGAAGGTCCATTTAGTCCAGAAAGAAGTGGAGAGCTTCCAGTTGGAGATATAGCTAAGGTAGCTTTTTCAAGAAAATATGAAAAAAGAGAAATGAGAAAAAGATATGTAGGGAAAGGTGGACTCGTTGGATATTTGAAGACAAATGATTTAAGAGAAGCTTTAAAACTTACAGAAAACGATGAAAATGCAAAAAAAGTAATAGAAGGTATGACTTATCAGATTTCAAAGGAAATAGGTGCAATGGCTACTGTTTTAAAAGGAAAAATTGATGCCATAATAATAACAGGTGGATTAGCTAACAGTGAAATTTTTATTAATAAGATAAAAGAAAGAATTTCAAAGATAGGTTTAATAATGGTTTATCCAGGTTCATTTGAAATGGAAGCTTTAGCAGAAGGTGCTTATAGAGCAGAAAAAAACATTGAATCCCCAATAGAATGGAGGAAAAGATGATGGAATTACAAGATATATTTGAAATGGCAAAGAAGATAGAACCAAAAAAGAAAATTGCTGTAGCTGTTGCTCAAGATGAAGTTGTTTTAAAAGCAGTAAACAATGCAGTTGAAAATGGAATATGTAATGCGGTATTATTTGGAGATAAAGAAGAAATAGAAAAAATAGCAAAAAAGGAAAATATAAATCTTTCAAACTTTGAAATAAGAGATTATAAAAATAAAAAAGAAGCAATAAAAAATGCAGTTGAATCTGTATCTAAAGGTGAAACTGATTTGCCTATGAAGGGTAAGTGTACTACTGGAGAATTATTATCTGTATTTTTAAAAGAAGAGTATGGTTTAAGAACAAAAAATACAATGAATCTTGTTAGTGTTTTTGAAATTCCAACTTATCATAAATTATTGATTGTTAGTGATGCAGGTATGCTAATAGCTCCAACGTTACAACAAAAAATAGATGAAGTAAATAATGCTGTAGCAGTTGCACATAAGATAGGTATCGAAACTCCAAAAGTAGCAATAGTTGGAGCAGTTGAACAAGTAAATACTAAAATGGTAGCAACAACTGATGCTGCAATAATAACTCAAATGAACAGAAGAAATCAAATAAAAGGTTGTATTGTAGATGGACCATTTGCAATGGATAACGCGATTTCAAAGGAAGCAGCAGAACACAAAGGGATAGTTAGTGATGTTGCTGGAGATGCAGACATAATAATAATGCCACAAATAGAAGCTGGAAATATTTTCTATAAATCAATGGTATTTTTAGGAAATTCTAAAGTAGCAAGTACAATTCTTGGAGGTAAAAAGCCAGTTGTTTTAACTTCAAGAGCTGATTCTGATGAAGCAAAATTAAATTCAATAGCCATTTCTGTTTTGATGGCGTAAGGAGGAAGTTAAATGTTCAGAATTCTTGTTATAAATCCAGGTTCTACTTCAACAAAGTTGGCAATATTTGAAGATGAAAACGAAGTTTTAAATGAAACAGTTAGACATACATCTGCTGAAATAGAACCTTTTGAAAAAATAACTGATCAATATGAGTTTAGAAAAAAAGTAATAGAAAATTTTTTAAATAAAGCTGGTTATCCACTATCAAGTTTTTCTGCTATAATAGGAAGAGGAGGGCTTTTAAAGCCAATTCCTGGTGGAATATATTCAGTAAATGAAGATATGTTAAAAGATTTAAAATCTGGTAAGTATGGTGAACATGCATCTAATCTTGGTGGTTTAATTGCTTATGAACTTGCAAAAGAAGTTGAAATACAATCTTTTATAGCTGATCCTGTGGTTGTTGATGAAATGATGGATATAGCAAGATTTTCAGGGCATCCAGATTTTCCAAGAAAATCTATTTTCCATGCATTAAATCAAAAAGAAATTGGAAGACAATTGGCAGAAAAATTAGGAAAAGATTATGAAGATTCAAACTTAATTATAGTACATATGGGTGGAGGAATTTCAGTTGGAGCTCATAAAAAAGGTAAGGTTGTAGATGTAAACAATGCACTTGATGGAGATGGTCCATTTACTCCAGAAAGAGCAGGAACATTACCTTTAACTGGCTTAATTGATTTATGCTATTCAGGTAAGTATACGTTAGATGAAGTAAAAAAATTAATAAAAGGTAAAGGTGGTTTTGTAGCTTATTTGAATACAAATGATGGAAGAGAAGTACAAGAAAAAATTGTAAAAGGTGATGAAAAAGCAAAATTAATTTATTCTGCTATGGCATTTCAAGTTGCAAAATGGATAGGAAAATTTGCAGCAGCAATGAACTTTGAAGTAGATGGAATTGCCTTAACGGGTGGATTAGCTTATGATAAAGATATGATGGTTCCATGGATAAGTGAAAGAGTAGAGTTTATAGCTCCTGTTTATACTTTCCCAGGTGGAGATGAAGAAAGAGCTCTTGCAATGTCTGCTTTTAGAGCATTAAAAGGAGTTCAAAAAATAAATACATATTGAAGGTGTTAAAATGTTTGAAAAACATAAAGTACATGTTTTTATTGGAATGTTTGGTTCTGGTAAAACAGAGATAGCTTTGAATACAGCTTTAAAATTAAAAGAACATAATGAAAAGGTTGCAATAGCTGATGTTGATACTATAAGTCCATACTTTAGAACTCGTGATGAAAAAGATAATTTAGAGAGTAAAGGAATAGAGGTTATTACTCCACCAGTAAAATATATGTATGCTGACGTTCCAATAATTTCTCCAAGAATTGGTGGATATATAAATAATCCAGAATTTAAAACTGTTTTAGATGTTGGCGGAAATGATGATGGAGCAATTGTTCTTGGATCTTTGAATAATTTTATAAAAAAAGCTGATGTTGCAACATACTTTGTAGTGAATACAAAAAGACCTTTTACAGATACTAAAGAAAAAATAATTGGACACATAAAAAGGTTATCTGCAAAGGCTAGAGTTGAAGTTAATTATATAGTTGCAAATCCTAATGTTATGAATGATACAACACAAGAGATTGTAGATGAAGGTGAAAAGATTTTAAGTGAAGTATCAGAAGAAATAGGAATACCAGTAGTTTTTACATCAGTAGATGAAAGAATATCAGAAAAAATAAATACTAAATACCCAAAATTTTTAATTAACAGATTCATGAATAAAATCTGGGATTAAATTAAAAGGAGGTAAGGTCAATGGAGTTTAAAAACCTCGTTGAAATTGATCAAGAAAGATGTAAAGGTTGTGGACTTTGTATAAATGCATGTCCAAAACAAGTTCTTGGATTTTCAGAAAGTTATAATTCAAAAAGTTATCATCCAGCAGAAGTTAAAAATCAAGAAGCATGTATAGGATGTGGTTTCTGCTACAGTATGTGTCCTGATGTTTGTATTACAGTAAAAACTTTAGCAAAATAATAAGGAGGCTGGAACAATATGGCTGAAAAAGTAATGGTTAAAGGAACAGAAGCAATTGGTGAAGCTGCTATAAGAGCTGGTTGTAGACTTTACTATGGTTATCCAATAACACCACAAAGTGAATTAACAGAATATATGGCAAGAAGATTACCAGAAGTAGAAGGAACTTTTTTACAAGCTGAATCAGAAGTAGCAGCAGTAAATATGATTTATGGTGCAGCATGTACAGGAAGAAGAGTATTTACTTCTACATCATCACCAGGTTTTTCTTTGATGCAAGAAGGAGTTTCATATATAGCTGGAGCTGAATTACCAGCAGTTTTTGTAAATGTTGTTAGAGGTGGACCAGGTCTTGGAGATATACAACCAGGTCAATGTGATTACTTCCAAGCAACAAAAGGTGGAGGACACGGAGACTATAGAATGGTAGTTTATGGTCCAGAATCTTTACAAGAAGCTGTTGAATTAACTTCAAAAGCTTTTGACGTTGCTGATAAGTATAGAGTTGTATCAATGCTTTTAGCTGATGGTCTTTTAGGTCAAATGATGGAACCAGTAGAATTTCCTGATTTTGTTGATTTAAATACACTTCCAGATCACAGTAGTTGGGCAATGACAGGAAATGAAGGAAGAGAAGCTCATAAAGTAACTTCTTTTAACATAGATCCATATGGTCTTGAAGAAATGAATGAAAGATATCAAGCAACTTATAAAAAAATAATTGAAAATGAACAAATGCATGAAGAATATATGCTTGAAGATGCAGATGTTGTAATTGTAGCTTATGGAACAATAGGTAGAATTGCAAAATCAGTTGCAAAAATGGCAAGAGAACAAGGTATTAAAGCTGGAGTATTTAGACCAATAACATTATGGCCATATCCATATGAAGCACTTTCAAAATTTACTGATCAAGCAAAGTTATTCTTTACAGTAGAAATGAGTGCAGGACAAATGGTTGAAGATGTAAAACTTTCTGTAAATGGTAAAAAACCAGTTGAATTTTATGGAAGAATGGGTGGAGTTGTTCCAACACCAACCGAAATTTTAAACAAACTCAAGGAACTCGTTTAAGGGAGGTAAAAATAATGCCTTACGTAGAAAAATTTAAAGGGCCTAAAGCACTTAATGGTAAAGAGTTTACATATTGTCCAGGCTGTCATCATGGTATAATTCATAGACTCGTTGCAGAAGTTATAGATGAACTTGGAATACAAGGTAAAACATTAATGGTTTCACCAGTTGGATGTTCAGTTTTTGGATATGAATTTTTTGAATTAGATGGAACTGTTGCTGCACATGGTAGAGCACCTGCAGTTGCAACAGGAATGAAAAGAGCAACTCCTGATAAAGTAGTATTTACATATCAAGGAGATGGAGATTTGGCTGCTATTGGTACAGCTGAAATAATTCATGCTGCAAATAGAGGCGAAAAGATAACAACAATCTTTGTAAATAATGCCATTTATGGAATGACTGGTGGACAAATGGCACCAACAACATTACTTGGTATGAAAACAACAACTTCTCCATATGGAAGAAGAGCAGAAGTAGAAGGACATCCAATTCATATGTCTGAAGTAATAAAGGAATTAGATGGTGTAGCATATCTTGCAAGAACAAAGGTGAATACACCTATGGATGTTAAAAAAACAAAAGCTGCAATAAAAAAGGCATTTGAAGCACAATTAAATGGTGATGGTTTCGGTATGGTTGAAATACTTTCAACATGTCCTACAAACTGGGGCGTTTCACCTGTTGAAGCAAATAAATGGCTTGAAGAAAACTTAGTAAAAGAATATCCTCTTGGAACTTTTATAGACAAGGTAGGTGAAGCTAAATGAGTTACCATGGCGTAATAGCAGCTGGTTTTGGTGGACAGGGAGTTATGCTTTTCGGACAACTTTTAGCTTTTTCAGGAATGATGGATAATAAATTTTCAACTTTTTTACCATCTTATGGTCCTGAAATGAGAGGTGGAACTGCAAACTGTACAGTAGTTGTTTCAGATGAATATATTGCTTCACCTGTTATTGATACACCAAATGAAGTAATTGCATTTAATATACCTTCAATGTATAAGTTTGAAAAAGATTTAGTAAAAGATGGTATATTGATCTTAAATTCTTCAGTTATAGATAGAGAACCAACAAGAAAAGATATTAAAGTAATAAAAGTTCCAGCAAATGAAATAGCAGAAAAATTAGGATTTTTAAAGGTACAAAATATGGTTATGTTTGGTGCATATTTAGAAGCTACAAAGGCAGTTTCTCTTGATTCAATAAAACATGCACTTGAACATAAACTAACAGGAAAGAAAGCAAAGTTCATAGATTTAAATATGCAAGCTATAAAAGCTGGTATGGAAGCAGCAAAACAATAAAAAATAGTAATATAATTAATATTCTCTGTAGATAAAAATATTTACAGAGAATATTTTTTGGTGGTGGAATAATGTATAAATTAAAAAACGATGGAATTTTTCATTATATAAATACTAAAGTAAATTCTAATAAATATATTACCCCTCTTATAACAGATACTCATATGCATCTTTTGGGACTTGGGGAAAAATTAAGAAATCCAAACTTAGAAGGTAAATCATTAAAAGAAATAAAAAATATTATCTTAAACAAAAAAGATGAAAAGAAAATAATATTAAGAGGTTGGTCAGAAGAATTTGCTAATCCAACAAAGGAATATTTAGATGAAATAAGCAATGTTCCAGTATTTTTAATTAGAAGATGTGGGCATGTTGCAGTAATTAATTCTAAGGTTTTTGAATTAATTGATTTTTCTAATTATGAAGAGTATATTGATTATAAAACAGGAAGAATAACAGAACAATCTTTAGAACTTGTTTATCAAAAACTTGGATATTATACTGATATAAATGAAGATTTAAAAGTTGCTGAAGAGTATCTTTTAAAAAAGGGATATGGTTATATTCATTCTGATGATTTACATGGTATAAAGAATATGATTGATGGTGATAAAATAAAGATTTTTGAAAAAGTTGCAGTAAATAATTATAATGAATTAATAGATTACTACAACAGTGGGTACTTTAATAAGTATAAAAGTGTAAAAGTATATACAGATGGTTCATTAGGGGGAAGAACGGCATATTTAATTAATGAATATAATGATTTTAATACAAAAGGAGAGTTTGTATGGGATTTAGAAGAATTAAAAAAAGTTTTAATTTTTTGTGAAAATAATAATTTACATTTAGCTTTACATGCAATAGGAGATGAAGCTATTGAAAATATATTAAATGTTTTTTCTGATGTTAAACCAAAAAATATACACAGAATAATACATGCCTCTATTTTACACGATGAGCAATTAAAAAAAATTAAAAAATTAAATATAATTTTAGATATGCAACCAGCATTTATTGAATCAGATAAATCAATATTGAATAAAAGATTGGGAAAAAGGGAAAATTTAACTTATAGATTTTTTGATATATACAATAAAAGTATTCCTTTATTTTTTTCATCAGATTCACCAATAGAAGTTCCAGATTGGTATAGGGATATAATAACTTTGAATAAACTTGGATTACCTTTAAAGTATATATTGAATACTATGATTTACTTTCCTAAAGTTATTGATAACTTTGAACGAAATTTTAAAATTGGATATTTAGAATTTGATAATAATCCATTTGAAAAAATTAATAAACCTAAAGTAAATATTGATTTATAAAAGAATATGTGATATACTAATTATTAAAAAAAACAAATAGTTATTATAGGAGGCAGATATTATGAAGTTAAAAGGAAAGTTGATAAGTTTTATAGTTGGTACTATAACTGTATTTTTTATATTAATAATGTACAATAATGTGGCATCATATCAAACTGCTTTTAAAAAAGCAAAACATGACATTATGTTATCAAATACAAATATAGTTAATAGTTTTGAAGCATTTTTTAATAATGTAGGAAATATAGCAAATTTTTTAAATGGAGATGCAAATGTACTAGGGGCATATGAAAATAAGTATGAAGAAAGAAAATGGATGTTAAAAACCTTTCAAAATATTGTAGATAATTATGCTGAAATAGAATTTGTATATATGGGATTACCAGATGGAACAATGATAACAACTCCACCACCAGTAAGTAGTGATTATGATCCAAGAGTGAGACCATGGTATAAAGATGCATTAGAAAAGAACGGAGAAATAGTAATAACAGATCCATATGCAGATTCAAGTTCTGGAGAAATGTTAATAACAGTAACAAAAGCAATAATAAAAAATGGAGAAGTAGTTGGAGTAATTGGACTTGATTTGA
The DNA here is from genome assembly GCF_014701195.1 of Tepiditoga spiralis. Taxonomy (NCBI): domain Bacteria; kingdom Thermotogati; phylum Thermotogota; class Thermotogae; order Petrotogales; family Petrotogaceae; genus Tepiditoga; species Tepiditoga spiralis. The sequence goes on along the minus strand of NZ_AP018712.1, from coordinate 197,477 downwards.
ATATGAATGAACTTGTAACAAAATTAAATGAATCACGTATATATAAAAGCCAATATTCATATGTTTTAAATGAAAAAGGAATAACGCTTTTACACAAAGATGCAACAAAGATAGGTAAAGACATGTCTACGACTGAATTATATAAAAAAGCAACATCAAATAGTGGGGTTATAAGTTATGTATACAATAAAGTAAAAAAGACAGCATATTATCAAAAGATGAATGGAACAAATTGGATATTTTATACAGTAGTAGATGATAAGGATGTAGCGGCAACTCCAGTAAGAAGATTAATAATAAACTTTACAATAGCAGTAACATTATCAATAATAGTATTAGTAATGGTATTATACTTTTTATCAAAGATGATAACAAAACCATTAAAAGAAATGAGTGAGAAGATAGAAAGGTTTGGAAATGGAGAAATAAATGAAAAGTTTGAATATGAATCAAAAGATGAAATAGGACAGATGTCAAAAGCGCTAAAAAGGATGACAGAAAAATTAAGAGAAATAATAATGAGTATAGATAAATCAGGAAGTAATACAGAAAGGGCATCATCAGAATTATCAAGTGTATCAGAAGAATTGAGTGCAACAGCCGAAGAATTAACAGCACAAATGAGTTCAGTAAAAGACAATGCAGAAAATGTAGCAGCAAATGTAGAAGAGGTAAGTTCAGGAGTACAAGAAGTAGCAGCAAGTGCACAAGCAATATCGCGTTCAGCACAAGAGTTGAGTGAAGCAGCGGAAGAATCATCAATAGCAGCAAATGAAGGATCAGGATTAATAAGTGATGTACAAAGGATAATAAATGAAGCATTAACGCAATCAGATCAAACGAACAAAGAAGTAAATAAGCTCTCGGAAAATGCAGCAAATGTAGAGAACATAGTAGATACAATAAACAGTATAACAGAACAAACAAACTTATTGGCATTAAATGCAGCAATAGAAGCAGCAAGAGCAGGAGAAGCAGGCAAAGGGTTTGCAGTAGTAGCCGAAGAAATAAGAAAGTTAGCCGAAGAATCAAAGAATGCAACAGAAAAGATAGCAGTAATTTTAGGAGAAATAAAAACAGGAACAGAAACAACAGCAGGAGCAACAGAAAAGATAGTAAATATAACTAAAAAAATAAATGGATCAATGAAAGAACTAACAGAAAAGTTCGAAGTAATAAAAGAAAGAGTAGATGGAATGAACAGTGGAATACAAAACTTAACAGCAAGCTCAGAACAGCAAAGTGCATCAGCTGAAGAGATGAGTTCAGCAATGGACAATGTGGCAAGAATAGTATCAGAGATAAGTGATCAAGTATCAGATGCAAGCGAAGCAATAAACAATGTATCAGAAGGAACACAAAACATAACGGCAAATGCAGGAGAACTGCTTGAAATGTCAAAGCTTCTTATTTCTCAAATAAAGTTTTTTAAATTATAAATTAAATATAAGGCACATAAGAATTTTCTTATGTGCCTTATATTTTTATAATAAAAAGAATTAATTTTAAATAAAAAGTTATATGTATATGAATAATGTGGTATAATTTGTATATACATTATAAAATTTTTTTATAAAAGTAGAAAGGGGGAATTTTATGTACTTTAAATTAGAATTTGAAGAAAAAGGAAATTTTTTAATAATTAAGGGTCATGGAGAACTTGATGTTTATCATAGCTTAAACTTTAAAGAAGAAGCAAGAGAAAAAATAAATGAATTAAAAGAAAAAATAATTATTTTTGATACTACAGATGTTCCATATATAGATAGTTCTGGTTTGGGATCAATAATAGCATTGTTTAAAGATATTCATAAAAATCACAAAGAGCTTGTAATAACTGGTATGAGAAAAGAAGTTGAAAATTTATTTAAAATGACAAGAACAGATAGAATTGTTTCTATTTATCCTACCATTGAAGATGCAATAAAACAGTTATCATAGGAGGCAGATATTATGAAGTTAAAAGGAAAGTTGATAAGTTTTATAGTTGGTACTATAACTGTATTTTTTATATTAATAATGTACAATAATGTGGCATCATATCAAACTGCTTTTAAAAAAGCAAAACATGACATTATGTTATCAAATACAAATATAGTTAATAGTTTTGAAGCATTTTTTAATAATGTAGGGAATATAGCAAATTTTTTAAATGGAGATACAAATGTATTAGGAGCATATGAAAATAAATATGGAGAAAGAAAATGGATGTTAAAAACCTTTCAAAATGTTGTAGATAATTACAGTGAAATACAAAGTGTATATATGGGATTACCAGATGGAACAATGTTGATTAAACCAGATCAAGAATTACCAGCAACATATGATCCAAGAGTGAGACCATGGTATAAAGCAGCATTAGAAAAGAACGGAGAAATAGTAATAACAGATCCATATGCAGATGCTAGTTCTGGAGAAATGTTAATAACAGTAGCAAAGGCAATAATAAAAAATGGAGAAGTAGTTGGAGTAGTTGGTCTTGATTTAACTATGAATGAACTTGTAACAAAATTAAATGAATCACATATGTATAAAAGTCAATATTCATATGTTTTAAATGAAAAAGGAATAACGCTTTTACACAAAGATGCAACAAAAATAGGTGTTGATATATCCTCGAATGAACTATATAAAAAAGCAACATCAAATAGTGGGGTTATAAGTTATGTATACAATAAAGTAAAAAAGACAGCATATTATCAAAAGATGAATGGAACAAATTGGATATTTTATACAGTAGTAGATGATAAGGATGTAGCGACAACTCCAGTAAGAAGATTAATAATAAACTTTACAATAGCAGTAACATTATCAATAATAGTATTAGTAATGGTATTATACTTCTTATCAAAGATGATAACAAAACCACTAAAAGAAATGAGTGAAAAGATAGAAAAGTTTGGAAATGGAGAAATAAATGAAAAGTTTGAATATGAATCAAAAGATGAAATAGGACAGATGTCAAAAGCGCTAAAAAGGATGACAGAAAAATTAAGAGAAATAATAATGAGTATAGATAAATCAGGAAGTAATACAGAAAGGGCATCATCAGAATTATCAAGTGTATCAGAAGAATTGAGTGCAACAGCCGAAGAATTAACAGCACAAATGAGTTCAGTAAAAGACAATGCAGAAAATGTAGCAGCAAATGTAGAAGAGGTAAGTTCAGGAGTACAAGAAGTAGCAGCAAGTGCACAAGCAATATCGCGTTCAGCACAAGAGTTGAGTGAAGCAGCGGAAGAATCATCAATAGCAGCAAATGAAGGATCTGGATTAATAAGTGATGTACAAAGGATAATAAATGAAGCATTAACGCAATCAGATCAAACGAACAAAGAAGTAAATAAGCTCTCGGAAAATGCAGCAAACGTAGAGAACATAGTAGATACAATAAACAGTATAACAGAACAAACAAACTTATTGGCATTAAATGCAGCAATAGAAGCAGCAAGAGCAGGAGAAGCAGGCAAAGGGTTTGCAGTAGTAGCCGAAGAAATAAGAAAGTTAGCCGAAGAATCAAAGAATGCAACAGAAAAGATAGCAGTAATTTTAGGAGAAATAAAAACAGGAACAGAAACAACAGCAGGAGCAACAGAAAAGATAGTAAATATAACTAAAAAAATAAATGGATCAATGAAAGAACTAACAGAAAAGTTCGAAGTAATAAAAGAAAGAGTAGATGGAATGAACAGTGGAATACAAAATCTAACAGCAAGTTCAGAACAGCAAAGTGCATCAGCTGAAGAGATGAGTTCAGCAATGGACAATGTGGCAAGAATAGTATCAGAGATAAGTGATCAAGTATCAGATGCAAGCGAAGCAATAAACAATGTATCAGAAGGAACACAAAACATAACGGCAAATGCAGGAGAACTGCTTGAAATGTCAAAGCTTCTTATTTCTCAAATAAAGTTTTTTAAATTATAAATGATAACAAAAATAAGCCTTCGGGCTTATTTTTGTTATTTTTAAGATAAGTATGATAAAATATAAATGAAATCAAAATAATAGGAGGTAAGATATGAAAAAAATAACGATAGTACTTTTAGTAGCATTATTTTCAATAGTATCTTTTTCAAATGTTTTACAGTATGTTCCATCTAATTCAAAAGCATTTTTTTACGTTAAAAATCTTACAAAATCTTATGAAAGTTTAAAAACAATTCCATCATTAAAGAGTATTTTTTTAGATCCAATAAATCTTGAAATTATGCTTTCGAGTTATGCAGAAATGTATATGACTTCTTCTGAAGTTGAATCATCAGCTTTTTATGATTTATTACAAAATGTAGATTTAGCAGGATTTATTGTTGAACCATCTAATGAAACTTATCATTTTGGAGTTGTTATGGGTCCATTTAAAGATTCAAAAAAATTTATAGATTATATAAATAAAATTTTAATAAGTTCACTTAAAGAAAGTGGAGTTTCCATTGATATTGTAGAAAAAGAAAATTATGTTGTTTTTGTTATGGATAAAGATCTTTATAAAGAAGCTAAAAAAGGTGTTTCTATTAATCAACAAAATATTGAAAATGGATTTTATTATGTGCTTAACTCTTCAAAAATGAAAGGTAATGGTTATGCATACGTTAAAGACGGATATTTAATAGGAAAATCTAATGGTGCAGTTTCTTCTGGAATTACAAATACTAATTTTATAAAGCCTTTAGATAATTATAAATTTCCAGGTACTTATATGATAGTTTCAGGATATATACCTACAGATTTAAGCTCTTTAAAAAGTATTATAAAAAATTTTGGAGATTTTGATTTAGTACAAAAACTATTAAGTTCTTCAAATGGAATAGAACTTGGAGGTAATGTGGAACTTAATTCTGATAGTATGGAATTTAATGGAAAAGAATATATAAAGATTAATACTAAAAACACTATAAAAGATATTATACCTTTACTTGAAGATAATTCTATTAAGTATAAAAAAGTAAATGACAATGAAATAACTATGTCAATAGAAACTATGATTGATGATCCTGAAAATATAGGTGAAAAGAAAAAAGTAACAACTGATTTGAATCTCTGGAAAGATAATGAGGAATTATATATTTATCAAGGTACTCCAAAAGAATACAAAGATTTAATTAAAGGTTATAAAAAATTATCTGAAAATACTTTATTTAACATGTTGTCAGAAAAAATAGGAAGTGCTAATTTAGCTTTTGCTTTTTTTGATTTATCTAAATTATTTTCAGGATATGGAATTGAAGGAAATTTTGGTGGATTAATAAATATTAATTACAAAGAAAACGACAAATTAGAAATTAGTTTTATAATAAAATAAAAAATGGCGAACTTTAGTTCGCCATTTTTTATTATTTTACATTGATTCTATTTTTACTATCATAGTTTTTGATTGTTCCAAGTTCTTTTATATAATCTTTTACAACATCAGCAAGAACAAATCCTGTATCGTAACCATTTTTACCTTTTAACATTTTATAACCGTCTCCACCAGCTGCAACATAATTATTTGTAACTACATTATATGTTTTATTCATATCTAATGGTTTACCTTTTATCATAACATTAGTAGGTTTTCCATTTACAACATCGTAGGTTATTCCTGAAACGTGCATGTGAGCTCCTTGACCAGCAGGAATGGTGACTGCGTAATTTAAAACATCCATAACATCTTTTCCTGTTAATTTAACTACATAAACTGTATTTCCAAAAGGAAGAACTGTTAATATATCTCTATAAGTTATTTTACCAGGTTTTATAGAAGCTCTTATTCCTCCACCATTTGTAAATGCAAAGTCTGCATTTGTTTTTTCAAGTGTTGCATCTGTTATTAAATGTGCTAAATTTGTTTCTTTACTTCTTACATCTTGTCTTTCACCATCAAGATTTATCTTGGTTTCACCAATAACTTCATTTAATTTTTCTGATCCCATATTGTAATAAGAATCAGCAATCATTTTTATGAATGGATCTTCTTCTACAGGGTTTAAGTTTGTATAAAGTGCTTTACCATTTTCATCTTTACCATTATATTTTTTTAAGTTAACAGGAATTAATTTGCCTTCCCATTTTGTAACTCTTCCTTTATCAATCCAAAGGTCTATTCTTCCAACGTATTTACCCCATTCACCAGCTTGTGCTACTATTGTATTATTTATATATTTTGGTGGTTCAATAACTGTGTGTGAATGACCATCTATTATAACGCTTATTCCTTCAACTTTTTTTGCAAGTTCGTCAGAAGTTGTATAACCAACAGGAAGATTAGGTCTAACACCGTATCCTAAATGACCAAGTACAATAACTATATCTGATTTAGATTTTACTTCGGGCAAATAATCTTTGACAGCTTCTTCTGCACTTTCAAATCTATTTGTTCCAAGATGAAGTGGTTCTAAAACGTTTGTTTGTTCTGTTGTTACACCAATTATTCCAACCTTTAAATCACCAAAGTTTTTAATTAAATAAGGTTTAAATATTGGAAATAAATTTTTATCAACAAAGTTAGAGCTCAAAAATGGAAAATGAGCAACTCTTTGTTGCATTTCAAGTGTTTGTAAATCATTATCAAATTCATGGTTTCCAAGTGCCATAGCATCTACACCCATGTAATGCAACATTGCAAAATCAGGTACGGCTTTTAACTGATCTGATTCAGGAACACCTGTGTTTGCATCTCCTGCGTGTAAGAACAATACATGTCCGCCTTCTTTTTCGATTTCTGCTCTTTGTTCATTAACTATAGTTGCAATTCTTGCAAAACCACCTATATCAGGATTGTGATACTCAGAATAAGGCCATGCATGTCCGTGAGTGTCATTAATATGGAAAATAACGAGATGAACTGGTGCAGCAAATATTGCACTAATCATCATTAAAACAGTAATTAAACTAAGTAGCTTTTTCAATACTACCCCCTCCTTTGATTTGGTTGAATTTATATAACTACATCTCTTTTAAATACAAATTCTCCAACTTTTACATTTAATTCTTGAGATACAACAGAACACTTTGCTGTTAATATAAAATATATTTTTTCGCAAGTCTTATTTAATCCTTCAAAATTCCCTTGTCCCTTTGATATAATTATATCAGATTTTTCAAAAATATTTTTAAAAGTTTCATTTGTTTTTTCAAATATTGTTCCAGGATAAACACTTCCAGATTCAATTGGTATAGAAAGTTCTTTTAAATTAATTTCATCAGTATCCTTTAAAGTTGCATCATTTATTATTGGAGCGCTTCTAACTGCAGAATATATAATTATGTCTGGATAAAATTTTTTAATTGTTTTAATAAATAGTTTATCTAAAACTATTTCTCCTGCATTATCATGAATAAAGAGTATTTTTTTTGCAGTTTTTAATTTTTCATTGAAACTTTTAAAATCATCTATTGCAAACTTTCTTTTTTTTGCCATAGTTTCTATTTCGAATTCTAATTCCCCAAAGGAATTTTTAACTCCATAATCTATAATGTTTGAAATTGCGGAAAGTTTGGCGGCTGTTTTCAATGGATTTTCTGAATTCATTATGAAATAAAATAAATCATCATACATTTCTAAAAAAATTTGATTGGCATTAGTTTTTTCATTTATAAAAAAATCTTGTTTCCCATATAATTCATATATAGAATCGTACTGTGAAACAGAAAGTTCAATAGGTCTTTTTCCATATTCAAGATTTTTAATTAAATCAGAAATAACTTTTTTATAATCTTCAAATTTTTTTTCGCTTGAAATTTTATTTGTTTTGTCAGCTTTTTCTATTAAAGATTGTGTATGTTTTATAATACAACCAATACATTCATATTCTGCTTTCATATATTCACCTCATCAAAATATCAAATAATAAAGAATTTCTTTTATATTATACTCTTTAACTTTAAACAGTACTTTTTAAAAAAAAATTTTATGTTAAAGTATAATTGCAATTGATATTTAAGGTATAAAAGATAAGTATAAAAGGATATAAAAGATTAATTTTTGTTATTTTGAACAATTTTGTAACGTATTTTTATTGACATATCAATACCTTTATGTGTATAATTAAGAATAGATTTGATAAAAATATGGATAGGAGGTCGCATTATGAAAAGAACATATCAACCATCAAGAATTAAGAGAGCAAGAACACATGGTTTTAGAGCAAGAAAGGCTACATCAGGAGGAAGAAACGTTCTTAGAAGAAGAAGAGCAAAGGGAAGAAAGAGTTTAACTGTTTAATGCAAACTTTTAAAAAACGCGAGCGTCTGAAACTCAGAAAAGATTTTGAAGAATTATTTAATGATGGAGAAAGAGCTGTTAGCAGATATTTTGTTGTTGTGTATAAAAAGAGTTCTACTCCTAAAATTGCCATATCTGTTAAAAGAAAGTTTGGAAAAGCATATGTTAGAAATAGATTAAAACGTTATGTAAGAGAACTTTATAGAACAAATAAAGATACTTTTAATAGTAATATTATGCTTTTTATTCCAAGAAAGAGTTTATCTAAAAAATTTAAAGATATGACATTTGAAGAGTTCAAAGAAATCTTTTTTGATATAATGAGCAAAATAAAATGAAGAAAATAATTCTTTTATTAATAACTTTTTATAGAAAGTTTATTTCACCTTTAAAGCCACCATCTTGTAGATTTTCACCAACATGTTCCGCTTATACTTATGAAGCGGTTTCTCGTTTTGGTTCATTAAAAGGTCTTTATTTGGGTTTCAGACGAATACTCCGTTGTCATCCGTTTAATCCTGGAGGAAATGATCCTGTACCAGAAAAATTTGAATTTTTTATTAAAAATAATACTCAAAAGAATAAAGGGAGTGCAAAAAATTGAAAAAACAACTCATAATAATAGGATTAATTATCCTATCTGTTTTTGTATATGCTTTACCTGAAATAAAAATTACTGAAAATGCTTCAAAAATTACAAATGTAGAGTTAAAACTTTATAACTTTAATATGGACGAATTTGGGCACATAAAAAATTATTCAATTGTGGAATCAAGAACAAAAAAGGTTGTTGAATTATTTGAATATGCAAATGATAGTTTTGACTTAATAAATCCAGAAACAAAAATGGAAATTTTACCTGTAAGAAGTGAATACAATATTTCTGAAGATAAAAAATATGTTGAATTTACTTTTTTCTTTAAAAACGGTGGATATAAAAAATATAAATTTTACAATGATACATACTTTCACTTTGATATTGAATTTGATAATGTTAAAGGTTTAGTAAAAATTCCAACTATTTCATATGCTGATAAAATAAGAACATCTAAAAATCAACTCGTATCTTACTTACCAAAACCATATTCAGCAAAGGTTAGTTTGAAATCTGTTTTGGTATTTAGTACAAATAAAAAAATAGAAGATGGACTTTTATATAACGTTTCTGGTAACTCTATTTCAAAGGTTTATATGGGACCAATGAAACTTACTTTTATTAAAAGTGTTTTCGATGATGAAACCAATAAAAGTATTAAAGCATTATTACAAGATGTAGGTGCACTAAATTGGTCTTCTAATATATATTACTTTTTTGTAGACTTTTTATACATGCTTAAACAATGGACAGGAAACTTTGGATGGGCAATAATAATCTTTACTTTAATTATAAGAGTTATTCTTTATCCTTTGTATCATAAACAAATGAAGTCCATGATAATGATGAAACAATTACAACCTGAAATAGAAAAGTTAAAGAAAAAATATTCAAATCCACAAAAACAACAAGAAGCAATGATGAATTTATATAAAGAAAAAGGATATAATCCAGCAAGCGGTTGTTTACCTTTATTAGTACAAATGCCAGTATTTTTCTTGTTGTACAGCGTTATATATTATTTTGGGGAAAGTTTTGCATACAATCCTAAGTTTTTATTTTGGTCTGATCTTTCACAAGGAGGATTTTCTCAAAATATAATTTTAGTATTGGTAACTTCTCTTGCATACATTGTAACTGGTTTATGGAGTGCTAATGATGCTAAAATGGCTTGGCAACAAATAATAATGAGTGTTGTATTCCAATTTATGTTTATTGGATTTCCAACAGGATTGTTTATTTATTATACAACTACAGCTTTAATACAAGTTGTTCTTACTTATATAACTCATAAAAGATATGGAATTAAAGGTATTACTTTAAGAGAGCTTTTTGGACTTGGACCAAAACCTATAAAAAGAAAGGCATAAGGGGGCATGAAACGAGTGATAAAGATACAGTCAAAGCAAATAACATCTAAAAATCTTGAAACGGCGCTAAAAGAAGCTAAAGAAATTTTTAAAGTTAAAGAAGAAGAAATTTCTTATACTTTAATACAAAAAGAAGTTAAAGGATTTTTAAGAATAGGTAGTAAACCTGCAATAATAGAAGCATATTTAAATGAAACTTATTTATTAAATCAAATAAGTGAGTTTTTAAAAGAAATAACAAAAAGTTTTGATGAAGGTATAACTTCTTCAATAAAAATTTATGGTAAAACTATTATTATATTTTTAAATGGCGAAGGTCTTGGGAATTTAATCGGTAAGCATGGAAGAACCCTTGGTGCATTACAGCATTTAATAATGATATATGTAAATAGAATGACTAGTACTAAGGTAGATATTAAATTAGATATAGGAGATTATAGAAAAAAGAGAAGAAAGAAGATAGAAGAAATAACAGAAAATTCAATAAAAAAACTTTTATCTGGTGAAGAAGAAATAGAACTTGCTCCAATGTTTTCTTTTGAAAGAAAAATGGTTCATGAATATGTAAAAAGACATTATCCTAATTTAATTACTAAATCTGTTGGATTTGAACCTTATAGAAAAGTAGTAATATGTAGAGAAGAGTATACTCCAAAGGGGGCTTAATTATGAAAAAAGCAACTGTAGGAAAAGCGTATGATATTGAACCTTTATTTATTAACAATGATACAGTAAAAAATGTAAAAAAAAGAGTTTTAATAGGAAGTAAATTGGGTGCACCAAACTTTGTAATGAGATTGTTTACGGTTGCTCCTAATGGTAATTCTCCAAAACATTCTCACCATTGGGAACATGAAATTTTTATTTTAAAAGGTAAAGCTAATGTTTTTAATGGCGAAGAATATCAAGTAGTTGAAGCTGGTAATTATATTTTTGTTCCTGGAAATGTTGAACATCAACTTATAAATATTGGAGAAGATGATTTAGAATTTATATGTGTAATTCCAAATTCAGCAGATGAAGAATAACTAACAATAAAACAAAACGGCCTTTAGGCCGTTTTGTTTTATTGTTTAATATTATGTAATTACTCATAAAATGCGTGAACGTAACGATAGAAAATAGTGAAAAAATAAAAGAGATAAAGAATGGTAAAAAATATTTTCTCAGAAGAAATTTTCTAAACGCAAATTAGCAAGAAAAAGAAGGCACGTTCAGAGTTCACGTCCATGTGAACCAGAACTTTCCAAAACGTCGTGTTTTTCCAACCTTCTTTTTCAAATGCAAATTTCCTAAAAATTTCAAGTCTTCGAAAACATTTACTTACCATTTTAGGATGAGGGAAAAAAATAAGAAAAATAAAGAATGGTAAAAAATATTTTCTCAGAAAAATTTGAAGTTTTTTCTTAGTATTTTGTATTTTTTTAATCTATAAAACTTTTGTATGTTATAATATTAAGAAGAGGTGATTGAAATGAAAAAAGTGCCATATGGACTTCAAAACTTTGAAAAAATACGAACTGAAAATTTTTACTATGTAGATAAAACTAAGTATATAGAAATAATTGAAGATATGCCAGAATCATACATCTTCTTTTTAAGGCCAAGAAAGTTTGGTAAGAGTTTGTGGCTTGACACTATGAGTAAATACTACGATATTAAGTATTCAGATAAGTTTGATACTATCTTTAAAGACCTGTACATACAAAAACATCCAACACCTAAAAAGAATAGTTATCATATTTTAGAGTTTAATTTTTCTGGTTTGAATACAGACAGTAAAGAAGAGTTGAAATTTGGATTTAAAGATGAAATTTATGAAAAGTTAGATACTTTTATATATAAGTACAACTTAAATATTACATTAGACAAAAGTAAAAATGAACCTTCAGAACTTTTTAAAGAATTTATAAACAAATATAATAAACAAAATTTAAAAACAAAAATATACTTATTAATAGACGAATACGACCACTTTGCAAATGAACTTTTGAGTTTTAAACTCGATGAATTTAAAAATATCGTCAGTAAAACAGGTTTTGTTAGAAAATTTTATGAAGTAATAAAAGAAGGAACACGATCTGTTATAGACAGACTATTCATAACAGGAGTAGCACCAATAACCTTAGATAGTTTAACGAGTGGATTCAACATCTCAAAAAACATGTCAACAACCTTAGAGTTAAATGAAATGATGGGATTCACTGAAAGTGAAGTCAAAGATATTCTCAAAGAGTATCAAATAAATGATGATATTTTACAAGACATGAAGTTTAGCTACAATGGATACATGTTCAATAAACGTGCAAGTGAAAAGGTTTACAACAGCGATATGGTCTTATACTTCATTTCTGAATACAATAGAGAAAAAAGAAAACCAGAAGATGTAATAGATATGAACATAGCAAGTGATTATAAAAAGATTCAAAATTTATTTAAACTTGGTGAAGTTGTTGGAATAAATAATATAGATAATGAAAAAGAAGCAATAGGAAACCTTTTAAATGAAATATTAATGACAGACAAAACAGAAATAGAAGAGTTAACAAGAGCATTTAACCTTGAAAGAAAGATGGAAATAGACGATGTTAAAACCTTACTCTTTTATTTAGGCTTTTTAACAATAGAATCAAAAGGATTTGTGATGAACTTAAAAATACCAAACTATTCAATAAAAAAGATATACTCAGAATACTTCTTAGAAATGATAAAAACAAGAGCAAAAAACTATATAGATACAGGAAAGATAAAGATAGCAATAAGAAAGTTATTAGTAGATGGAAATATAAACTCGTTGGCAAATGAAATAGAAGATGTATTAAAAAAACTATCAGACAGAGACTTTCAAAGCTTTAGTGAAAAGCACATAAAGATGCTACTGTTTAGTTATTTAATCTTAACACCATGGGCATACGTTAAAAGCGAGTATCCAGTAGAAGGTGGATACATAGACTTAGCAATGTTTAAAAGATACGAAGAAGTGCCATACAATGCAATAATAGAGTTAAAATACATAAAAAAGAAAGACTATACAGAAAAAATATATCAAGTAAAGATAAAAGAAGCAGTAAATCAAATAAAGAGGTATGAAAAAACTATAAACAAAGAGTTCAATGGGCCATTAAAAAAAGTAGTGATGGTCTTTGTTGGAAGAGAGTTGAAGTATCTTGATGAAATTGAATAGATATAATTAAATTATTTAATTATTTTGGGGGAGAAAATTTTGAACACAATTGATTTAATAACTTTAAGAGAAGTATATAAATTGAGTAATGAAGAACTTATAGAGGCTTTTGAAAAGAATTTATTGCCTTTTAAAGAAGATTTTAATGAAAAAAAGAAATATTTATATGATATTTTGTCAAAAAAAAATATAGGTATAATAACTTATTTTGATGATGAATATCCAGAACTTTTAAAAGAAATACCAGATCCACCTGTAATCCTTTATTATATTGGAGATATTTCTTTGTTAAAAACAAATACTGTATCAGTAGTTGGAACAAGAAAACCTACTGAATATGGTAAAAAAATGTGTTCTTTAATAACAAATGAAATAAATAATTATACTATAGTTAGTGGTATGGCTTTTGGTATTGATTCTATAGCTCATATGAATTCTAAAAAGACTATTGCAGTTTTAGGTTGTGGAGTTGATATTATATATCCAAAAGCTAATATGCATTTATACAATAAAATTTCTAATCAAGGATTAATTATTTCTGAATATTTTCCAGGAACAAAACCTGCAAAGTATACATTTCCTTATAGAAATAGAATAATAGCAGGACTTTCAAAATCAACAATAGTTATTGAAGCAGCAAAAAAAAGTGGTTCTTTAATAACTGCAAATTATGCAATGGATTTTGGCAGAGAAGTTTATGCACTTCCAGGAGATATCAATAGAATTAATTCATATGGAACAAATTATCTTATATATATGGGAGCAAAGCCAATATATTCTCTTGAAGAAATACAGAAAACCTTTAATATTGAACAACTTGTCAAAATAAATAATTTTTCTGTTGAAGAATGTAGTATAATTAATTTAATAAATGATGGTAAAAATACTGTAGAACTTTTATATGAAAATAGTAATTTTGAAATATCAAAAATTTTATCAATATTAATGAAACTTGAAATATCTGGTCATTTACAAAATGTAGATGGTGTGTATTCGATGGGAGGGAAAGTATGAAAAAATTATATTTGTTGATAACTTTAATAGCATTATTATTTTTTGTATCATGTAGTCCACAACAATCTGAAATACCTTATTATCAATCTTTTTCAACACCACAATCAAAAGTTGATGATACAATAAAAATAACTGTTGAGGGAATAGGATATGATTACAATTCTGCAGAAACAGATGCAAGATTAAAAGCTTTACAACAATCAGTTGGTTTTAAACTTTATGGTGAAAAAAAAGTTTCAAACTTTACTCTTGTTGATAAGTCAATATTTACTAAAACTCTTGGTTATATAAAAAGTGAAAATATTTTAAGTAAAGGACCTTATCAAAGCGATTATTATAAGGTTGAAATTGAGTTTACAGTTAGTAAAAATATACCAGATGATGACTTTTTTTATATAATTAGAAAAATGAACAAACCTAAAGTTGGAGTATGGCTTCCAAGTAAAGCATATAAAGGTTCTTTATCTTTTGAGGATAGAAGTGCAGAAATTGCTCTTTTATCAAAATTAAAAGAATATGGATTTGATGTTTATGATACGGAAAGATTAAATGAAATTATAAAAACGAAACAAAAGGATATACCACAATTGGCAAAATCTTTAAAAAAATATGGAGTTGATGTTCTTTTAACAGGTGAGCTTTATGGAGAATCTACAGGTGAGGTTTATGGATTGCTTGGCGCTAGAGCAAAGGTTAATTTTAAAGTTTATTGGACTCAAACAGGAAAAATAATATCTTCATATAGTGATGAAAGAGGTGCTTCAGATATTTCTTCAATGATAGCAGTAAAAAAAGCAGTTGAAGATGCATCATTGGTATCAGGTGATGAAATATCAAAGTTAATAATAAAAGATTGGATGAATCAATTAGCAAATGGATTACCTATGGAATTATTTATTAATAAAATGAACTATGATCAATATGCTGATTTTATTTCTTACTTAAAAAAATCAGCAGGAATAATAGATATTGGATCTAAATCATTTGAAGATGGATATGTTGATGTAGTTACCAATACTTTTTTACAACCAGAAGATTTTTATATTAGAATATTAAAACCTTATTTCAAAAATAAAATCAATATAATAAATCAGTCATTTACGCAGATGACAGTTGAAATAAAACAATGATAGCCGATTATAATCGGCTATTTGTTTTTTTCTTTAATTTGTTATATAATTTATTAGTAGAATAAATTTTTGGGAGGGGTTTTTAATGAGTTTGTTAACAGATGATGAAATAAAAAAAATAATAAATGCTGATTGTCATGATCCATTTAAATATTTAGGTATGCATAAATTAAATAAAAATGAAATGGTTGTAAGAGTTTTTAAACCAGACGCAGAAAAAGTAAGATTGGTTTCAAAAGATAAGAGATTTTATCTTGAAAAAATAAATGAAAATGGTTTATTTGAAAAGGTATTTCAAGCAAAAGAATTTTTTAAGTATAAATTTGAATTTACAGGAATAAATAAAAATAAATGGACATTAAGAGATCCATATTCTTTTTTACCTCAAATAACAGAATATGATTTATATTTATTTAATGAAGGAAATCATCATAAAATTTATGAAAAACTTGGAGCTCATAAATTAACTATAAATAGAATTTCAGGTGTATTATTTTCAGTATGGGCTCCTTCTGCTAAAAGGGTTAGTGTGATTGGTAATTTTAATAATTGGGATGGAAGGGTTCATCAAATGAGAGTTTTAGGAAGTTCTGGTGTTTGGGAGATATTTATACCTGGAATAAAAGAAGGCGATTTATATAAATTTGAAATAAAAGCTCAAAATAATGAAATTCTTTTAAAAACAGATCCTTATGCATTTTATAATGAAGTAAGACCATCAAATGCTTCTATTGTTTATACGACTAAATATAAATGGAATGATAAAAAATGGATTAAACTTAGAAAAGAAAATAATTGGGAAGCAAAACCAATTTCGACTTATGAGGTTCATTTAGGATCTTGGGTTAGAAATGAAGAAAATAAATTTTTATCTTATTTAGAATTATCAGAAAAATTAGTTAATTATGTAAAAGAGCAAGGATTTACACATGTAGAGTTTATGTCAATAGAAGAACATCCTTTAGATGAATCTTGGGGATATCAAGTAACAGGATATTATGCTCCAACAAGTAGATTTGGAAGACCAGAACATCTTAAATATTTAATAGATAAGTTTCATGAAAATAATATAGGGGTGATTTTAGATTGGGTTCCAGGACATTTTCCAAAGGATGCTCATGCACTTGGTAGATTTGATGGAACAGGATTGTATGAACATATCGATCCAAGATTGGGTGAACATATAGATTGGGGAACTTATATATTTAATTATGGAAGAAATGAAGTAAAAAATTTTTTAATTTCTAATGCATTGTATTGGGTTGAAAAATTTCATTTTGATGGATTACGAGTTGATGCAGTAGCTTCTATGTTATATTTAGATTATAGTAGAAAAGATGGAGAATGGATACCAAATAAATATGGTGGAAGAGAAAATCTTGAAGCAATTGAGTTTATGAAGTATTTAAACTCTATTATGAAAAAGTATCATCCAGGAGTATTAATGATAGCAGAAGAATCAACTTCCTTTGATGGTGTAACAAGAGATGTTGAAAATAATGGACTTGGTTATACATTTAAATGGAATATGGGATGGATGCACGATACTTTAGAATATTTTAAAAAAGATCCCATATACAGAAAGTATGCTCAAAATGAAATAACATTTTCAATGGTTTATGCTTTTTCTGAAAAATTTATTTTGTCTTTATCTCATGATGAAGTAGTTTATGGAAAGAAAAGTTTATTAGAAAAAATGCCTGGAGATGATTGGCAAAAATTTGCAAATTTAAGGCTTTTATATGCTTATATGTATTCTCATCCTGGTAAAAAATTAATTTTTATGGGATCAGAGTTTGCTCAAAGAAATGAATGGGATTGTAAAAAACAATTAGATTGGAATCTTTTACAATATGAATCACATAGAAAAATGCAAAATTTTGTAAAAGATTTAAATAAAATTTATAAAGAAAATAAAGAATTATACGAATTAGATAGTTTTAATGAAGGGTTTGAATGGATAGACTTTAATGATAGTGAAAACAGTGTTTTAAGTTTTATTAGAAAGTCAAGAGATGAAAACGAATTTACTGTTTGTATATTTAATTTTACACCAGTTCCAAGATATAACTATAGAATAGGTGTACCTAAAAAAGGTACATATGTTGAAATAATGAATACAGATTGGGAAGGATATTGGGGAAGTAATGTAGATAATATTCATGAAATAAAAACAGAAAATGTTAAATTTCATGGAAGAGATCAATCAATAAATATAACTTTACCGCCACTTGCAGCATTATATATTAAATTTAAAAAATGAGTTTCATATGGAGAACTAATATGAAAAAAATTATTTTTATTTTTTTGTTAATCATTCCAGTTTTTTTGTATTCATATACGGATATTATTGTTATAAAAGAACAAATAAAAAAGTATGAAGATTACTTAGAAAAATATCCAAATGATACTCAAAAAATGTTTGATTTAGCAAGATTGTATGAATATCTTGGAGAAAATGGGAGTTTTGAATCTTTTTCAAGAGCAAAAAATATATATAAGAATATTCTTAATATTTCGTATATTCCAAAGGCACAACTTTTATATGGACGTGTTTTATTAAAAATTGGAAAAGAACAATGGTTTATTCCAATAAAGTTATGGTATGTTTATTCTGGATATTCTGAAATGTCTGATGCTGTAAAAAATGATCCTTACAGCATTAGTTTTCATTATATAAGAGCAAATGCTCTTTATGAGTTGAAAGATTTTCCATTTTGTGTTGATACTTCAATATCAGACTATGAATATATTTTAAATAATTCTAATTATGATTCTCAGCTTTTAATTGATAATAACGCAGAAATTTTATTTAAATTAGCAGATTTAAAAGAATTAAAAAAAGATTATAAAAGAGCATATGAACTATATGAAAAAATAGTTAAAAAATATAAAGAATCGTTTTATTCACAACTTTCAAAGGAACGTATGAAAAGTTTGGTGAATAAAAAATGAAGTTAATAAAAAATCAATTTTTAAAAATATTTATTATTACTCAAATAATTGGAGTTTTATTTTCTGTTTTTATAGCGATATTAGTTTCTTCATATGAACATTTTATTATAACTTTGGGAATTTCGTTGATTTTAAGTAATTCTTTGAGTTTTTCATTTTTTATGCTCTATTACTTATATAAAAAATTTTTAAAAAAGAGCATAGATTCTAAAATAATAAATAATTTGATTTTATTTTCCATTTTTATGTTGAGTATATATATTGGATTTCAAACATTTTCTGTTTTAACTAGTATAATTTTTCCAGGCATGTTTTTAAAAGTAGGTTTTTTTCAAGGGATACTTTTGTTGATAAATGGTGTTTTAATACTTGGAACTATATTTTTATATTTATTTTACTATAAATTGAAAAAAGAAATAACTAAAAAAATTATAGAAAATAATAAACTAAAAGAAAATATGCTGAAATCAGAATTAGCAGCTTTACAATCTAAAATAAATCCACATTTTTTATTCAATACTTTAAATTCTATACTTGATTTAGCTTATTCTTCTCCAAAAAAAGTTGAAGAAGTTGTTATAAATCTTTCTGGTATATATAGGAAAATATTATATTCATCAGATAAAAAATTCCAAACTTTAGAAGAAGAATTTGAATTAATAAAAAAATATCTTGATATTGAAAAAATAAGAATGGGAGATAGATTAGAATATGAAATTATAATTGATGAAAGTATAAAAAATAATTTGATTCCTCCATTAATAATTGAACCAATTGTTGAAAATTCAGTTATTCATGGAATATCAAAGAAAAAAAATGGTGGTAAAATATTTATAGAAGCTATGAATATAGAAAATAAAATTAATATTGTTGTCAAAGATAATGGTGTTGGATTTGAAGGAGAATTAAATGGATTTGGTATAAAAAGCGTAAAAGAACGATTAAAATTACTATTTAAAGATAAAAGTAATGTAAAAATTAATTCTACTTCAAATGGTACAACTGTAAAAATTACTTTTCCAAAAGAGGTGATTTAATGTGAGATGTATAATAGTTGAAGATGAGTTACCAGCAATTTCAAGGCTTGAAATGCTTTTAAAAAAATTTAATGATATAGAAATTATTGATAAAGTCATGGATGGAAAAAGTGCAGTTCATAGTATAAAAAAAAATAAACCTGATTTGGTATTTTTAGATATAAATTTACCAGAATTAAATGGATTTGAAGTTATAAAAAAACTAACATATTCTCCAATGATAATATTTTTAACAGCTTATGATGAATATGCTGTTAAAGCATTTGAAGAAAATGCAATTGATTATTTATTGAAACCTACAAATT
The DNA here is from genome assembly GCF_014701195.1 of Tepiditoga spiralis. Lineage (NCBI taxonomy): Bacteria > Thermotogati > Thermotogota > Thermotogae > Petrotogales > Petrotogaceae > Tepiditoga > Tepiditoga spiralis. The sequence goes on along the minus strand of NZ_AP018712.1, from coordinate 177,681 downwards.
ATGAAAGATTAAAAAAATCAATTGATAGAGCAAAAGAAAGAGATAAAAATAATATATTAGAAAAAATAAAGAATATGATAAAAGAAGAAAATATAAAAGAAAGATTTTCAGTTAAAGATGGAGATGAAATATTGATAATTCCACACGAAGAAGTGTATTATTTTAAAGCACAAGACAAGTATACTTTTTTGTGTACTTATGATAGAGAATTTTATTTTGATCAAAGTTTAAAAAATTTAGAAAAAATACTTGATTCTAGTAAATTTTTGAGAATACATAAGAGTTATATAGTTTCTGTTGATAAAGTAAAAAAATTAAAAAAATGGTTTTTAAGAGATTATACCCTTGAATTATGTGATAAGAATAAAACATCATTAAAAATAGGAAGAAGTTATTTGTCTAGAATAAAAGAAAAATTAGATTTTTAAGAAAAAAACGACTAGCTAAAAGCTAGTCGTTTATATCAACTTCTATTTCTCCATCAAAATCTTCTTTAAGCGCATATTTTAAAGATATTAAACCTATTTTTAATTGTTGTTCATCTGGTTCGGATGTTGTTATTTTTTGTAGCATTAATCCAGGATAAGCCAATATTTTACCTAATGGAGTTGTTATTATATTTGCTGTAAATCTTTGAAACTCATAAGCTAAACTTGCAACTAAAGGTAATAATAATATTCTTGATAAAACTTTTATTAATAACGAATTATATCCCAAAGCTCCAAATGCAGCAAATACTATTATTGAAGCAAAAACAGTAATTATCATAAAGCTTGTACCACATCTTGGATGCAATGTTGTATATTTTTTTGCATATTTAACTTCAAGTGGTTCGTTTTGTTCATAAGTAAAAACACTCTTATGTTCTGCACCGTGATATTCAAAAACTCTTTTAACATCTTTCATTAATGAAATTGCCCATATATATCCTATTACTAAAAATGCTCTTATTATGCCTTCAATTAATGCAAACCAAAATTCAGATTCTATTTTAAATGGTTTTGTTAAGAGTACTGGAAGCGCTCCAAATCCAAGTCCAGCAACCAAAAATGCAAATAATATTGATAGTATCATATCTTTTTTTGTGAATTCCTCATCTTCTTCGCCAGAGACTGATGCAGAATAAGATAATGCATTCATTCCTATTATCATTGCATGCAATAATATAAAAAATCCTCTTATAAAAGGAATTTTTTCTATTAACCCCCAAGATTTATCCTTTAATTTTTTTACAGCTACTTTTCCATTTTCTTTTTTTACGGCGACAACTGTATGAATTCCTTTCATCATAACTCCTTCAATTACAGCTTGTCCTCCAACTGTTTTAGGTTTTTCCACGTTTTAACCTCCTAAGTATTTCTTCAATAACCCCATCTTCCGTAATGATATAATAAAATTTTAAAGCTTCTTTTTCAATTCCATTAACCTTTGATAGAATTATAGAAGCTTTTTTTCTAATAACAAATCTTTCTTCTTTAGTTTTAGTTTTTAAATCTTCAATAATAGAAAAAAGCCGCGCATCGCTTGTGCACGCGGCAATTATTTCTTGTATAGTTTTTTCATCAATCATTCAGATTTTTCTTCGCTTTCTATATATACTTTAAACTTTATCCCGGTTCTTTCTTCTTCACCAACTTTAACTTCTACAAATCCAGGAATAACATAAAGTTCTTTTCCATCATTTTCAATAAATCTTTTTGCAATTGCTATTGCCTTAACAGCTTGATTGACTGCTCCAGCACCTATGGATTGTATTTCAACTTCTCCTGTTTTACTTAAAACTCCAGCAATTGCTCCAGCTACTTTATTTGGTGCTGATTTATGACTGACTTTTAAGATTTCCATATCCGGGACATTCCTCCTTTTTTTGTTAAGACTTCAATGTATATTTTACCATATTTTAATAAAAAATCAAAATCGCATAGATATTTTGCCTTTACCTGAATTTTTTGATTTATATAAAAGTTCGTCTACATTTTTTATTTCATCATAAATATCATATTTCATTATTAATCCACCAGCAGAAAAAGTTTTTTTAGTTTTTTCATAATAAATTTTTTCAATGTTTTGTAATTTTAATTTAAGCATTTCACTGTCTATATCTTTAAAAAATAGGGTAAATTCATCTCCACCATATCTGAATGCATAATCGGTTTTTCTAAGTTCTTCTTTTATTATTTTTGAAAATTTTATTAATAGTTCATCTCCAGCTTTATGACCAAAAGTATCATTAACTATTTTAAAATTATCTAAATCAATCATTGCAATACCAATATGTTTTTCTCCAGAAATAGATAATCTTTGAATATACTTTTCATAACTGTTTCTATTACCAAGTCCTGTTAAACTATCTGTTTCTGCTTCGAATTTTAAAGCTTCATGAGAAATTTTAGTTTCTAAAATTATAGACCCTTGTTTTCCTAAATAATCAAGTGCATATAATTGTTCGTCTGATATAGGCGTATTATTATATCTATTATCACATAAAATAAATCCATATTGACTATTTTCAAAGTTTAATGGAATCATTGCTATTTCACCCATTAAATCTAAATTATTTATTAAGTTTTTACTCAAAGAACTTATTGGTAATTTAACAGCATTATTTTGTTTTAGTGAATCTTCAAATAAATATTTATACTTTATATCTTCTTCTTTTAAAGTAAAATTTTTTAATATAACTTCTAAAGATCCAAAAGGCTTGGCTTTATCAAAATTATTTAAAAATTGTTTTAATGTTTGATTTAAATTCAAATAATTTTCTTTTATTTTTTTATTTTCTTCAAAAGATTTTTGACCACATGCTCTATACACTTTGTATTCGCTTCCATATTTTTTAAATAAAATAGCTCTATCAAATCCAGCACCAAATTCAGTTGTTATACCTGTAAGTATTGCGTATATTATTTTTTCTTTACCTACACCATGTTTTAATGATTCTTCAATTATTACTCTTGAATTCAATAATATATGTGAAATTCTACTACTTTTTAAAAATATGTTTATTAATAAAGAAGAAAAAGTATTACTTGAATTTTTAATTATATGCAATAAAATATTATTAAAGTTAGTATTCATTAAAGTATAGTTCAAAGTTATTAAATTTCCATTATTTCTTATTATACTTATAGATTGTTTTTCTTTTTCTTTGACAATATTTATATTATGTATTTTAAAAAGGTTATAGTGTTCAGCAAGTTTTAAGATTTTATATATATTTAAAGGTACTTGTTCAGTATTTTCATGAATATAAATATCTGTATTGAACTCATAATATATATTTTTATCCATTTCAGAAAATATATAATTTAACTCAGGTTCAATAAAAATTTTTCTAATTTTATCTTCATATTTTTTTAAATTTTTCTCTAAAAACATAACTCACCTCATTAAAATAAAAAAATCCCCTGGGTATATTATACCCTAAGGGATTGATTTTTCAAAATATAATTTTACATTTCTGTTATTTGTATCCAAACTTTTATTATAGAGTTTAAAATTTCTTCTGGAGTTATTAATTCACCATTTACTTTTGTTAATGACTCTATATACTTGTTTCCTTTATTTAATTTGGAAAGTTCTTGAACATACTGTCCCATATTTAGTTCTGGAACTATCAATGCTTGAGCATTTTTAAATAAATTTTTAATTCTTGAAGAAGGTAATGGCCATATTGTAATTGGTTTAAACAATCCAACAGGTATTTTATCTCCTCTTGCCATTTTAACAGCTCTTAAAGCGGCTCTTGCTGTGGATCCATAAGCAACAACAACTATTTCAGCATCGGTCAACATATATTCATCGTATATAGCTATTTCTTCAGCATACAATCTTATTTTTGAATCTAAGTGTCTTATAGCTTTATCAGCAATTTCAGGAGATGTTCCAACAGGGAATCCTGTTTCATCGTGTACTAAACCAGATACGTGGAATCTTGATTTTCCCATTTCCATTAAAGGTGAAATTTCACTGTTTTCATCAACATCAAATGGATGAAAAACATCTTCTTCTTCTAATTCTACATCTTTAATTCTTTCTATAACTTCAGGATACTCATCTTCATAATCTATATAAAAACTTTCACGCATATGACCAAGAGTTTCATCCATTAATAATATTACAGGTGTTCTATATTTTTCAGCATAATTGAAAGCAGTAATTGTATATTTGTATACTTCTTCAACTGTTGAAGGATAAAGGACAATTATTTGATGATCTCCATGTGTTCCCCATCTAACTTGCATAATATCTCCTTGAGATGGTTTTGTTGGAAGTCCTGTTGAAGGACCACCTCTCATTACATCTACAAAGACACAAGGCGTTTCAGTCATAACTGCGTATCCAAATGCTTCTTGCATTAAGGAAAAACCTGGACCACTAGTTGCTGTCATAGATTTTGCTCCAGCAAGAGAAGCTCCAATTATTGAAGCGGCACTTGCAATTTCATCTTCCATTTGAATAAATGTTCCTCCAACTTTTGGGAGTTCTCTAGCTAGTGTTTCTGCCACTTCTGTTGATGGTGTAATAGGATAACCTCCAAAAAATCTACATCCTGCTTTTATGGCAGCATGAGCACAAGCTTCATTTCCAGACATAAAGTGTACTTTACCCATTATTTTTCACCATCCTCAATAACATTTATTGCAAAATCAGGACATATTTTTTCACATTGTAAACATCCAATACATTTAGCATGATCTGGAACTTCAGGTTTTCCATATTCTCCTGCAATTATTGTTTTTGTAGGACATATCCAGTAACATAATCCACATTTTTTACAGTACTCATAGTTTATTTCCACCTTGAAATTTTTTTTCACGGATGGCATAACAGCACCTCCAAATTAATTCGCAAATGCGATAATTAGTGTATCATGTTTATAAAAATACCAGCGGCAACTGCTGATCCTATAACACCAGCAACATTTGGACCCATTGCATGCATTAATATAAAGTTTCCAGGATCGTCTTCTTGTGCAACATGCTGAGCAACTCTTGCTGCATCAGGTACAGCAGAAACTCCTGCTGCTCCTATTAAAGGATTTATTTTGTTTTTTAAGAATAAATTCATAAACTTAGCAACTAAAATACCAGATGAAAGGGCAACTATAAATGCAGCAGCACCTAAGAATAATATTTTTAAAAATGCTGGTGTCAAGAATTTATCTGCAGTTGCAGAAGCTCCAACAGATAACATTAAAAGTATTGTACTCACATCGAGTATATACCTTGAAGCTGCTTCGGCAAGCCTTGCAGTTCTTCCACTTTCTTTTAAAAGATTACCAAGCATTAACATACCAACTAAAGAAATTGCCTGTGGAACTATTAAGGTTACAACAAGAGTCGTTAATATTGGAAAAATTATTTTTTCTCTTTGAGAAACAACTCTTAATTTTTTCATTCTTATTTTTCTTTCTGCTTTTGTTGTCCAAAATTTTGAAATAGGTGGTTGAATAATTGGTATTAAAGCAATATATGAATACGCTGCAACAGCAATTATTGATAATATTTGAGGAGCAAATCTTGATGCAAGATAAATAGATGTAGGACCATCTGCACCACCAATAATTGAAATTGAAGCAGCTTCAAACATATTAAATCCAATTAAATTAGCAATGATAAAGGTTACAAATATTCCAACTTGAGCAGCAGCTCCGAGTAAGAATAATATTGGATTTGCAATAAGATAAGAAAAGTCTGTCATAGCTCCTAATCCTAAAAAGATTAATGGAGGATATATACCTAAAAGCATACCTTGTTTTATATAATAAATTAATCCTCCTGGTGAAACAGATGTTGGCGGAGATAAAAATCCTGTAACTTCTGGTGGAATATTTGCCAAAATCATACCAAACCCCAAGGATACAAGTAATAAAGGTTCTGCATCTTTAGATATTGCAACCCATATTACCAAGATACCGATTAAGATCATAACTATGTGTTTCCAAGTTAGTTTTGCAAAGCCGTTGTTTTTTAAAAATAAAATTAAACCGTTTTCTTCAGTAGTATTACTAGTAGTAACTACCGATGTTGTATTAACGTTGTTTTTTGCAGGAACATTAGGAGTATCTGCAAAAAGTGAAAATGTTACCAACATGAACATAAGAATAAAAATAATTTTTTTTACGGATGGGGATGTCATGCCTCTTCCTCCTTAGTTATTTTAAAAGCTAAAAATATTATAATTCACCATGAAAAATTTTTCAAGTTTAATTATATAAGCATATCGGGGTATATTGTAAATAATTTATAAAAAGCGGGGATAAACTCCCCGCTTTAAGATTATTTATTAATCATTAACTCTTTTTCTTCTTTTGTATGTAACTGCAGCTTGAGCAGCAGCGAGTCTTGCAACTGGAACTCTATATGGAGAACATGAAACATAGTCTAAACCAACTAAGTGACAGAATTCAATTGATTCAGGATCTCCACCATGTTCACCACAAACTCCTGTTTTTAATAATGGATTAACTTCTCTACCATCATTAAGAGCCATCTTAATCATTCTACCAACACCTCTTCTATCAATGTGTTGGAATGGATCTGATTCATAAATTCCTTCTTTTATGTATTCTTTTATGAACTTACCATAATCATCTCTTGAGAAACCAAGTGTTAATTGAGTTAAATCATTTGTACCAAAGCTAAAGAAATCTGCTTGTTGTGCAATTTGATCTGCAGTAGCAGCAGCTCTTGGAACTTCTATCATAGTACCAACTTTGTATTCAAGGTCAATTCCTGATTCTTTTATTAATTCATTTGCTGTTTTTTCAACTAATTCTCTTAAGAATTTTAATTCATCAACTTTTCCAACAAGTGGAATCATGATTTCTGGTCTAACTTTTTTACCTTCTTTTGCTACTTCAATAGCAGCACCTATAACAGCTTTTGTTTGCATAACTGCAATTTCAGGATAAGTTATAGAAAGTCTACAACCTCTATGACCCATCATTGGATTGAATTCATGTAAATTTTCAACTATTTCTTTTAATTCTTCAACAGATATACCGAGTTGAGGAGCAATTTCTTTCATTTGTTCTTCATCATTTGGTAAAAATTCATGAAGAGGTGGATCCAAGTATCTTATAGTAACTCCATATCCTTCCATTGCTTCAAATAAACCTTTAAAGTCTGCTTTTTGGAATGGAAGTAATTCGGAAAGAGCAGCTTCTCTTTGTTCTACAGTTTTAGAAACAATCATAGTTCTCATCTTCATTATTCTTGCTTCATCAAAGAACATATGTTCTGTTCTACAAAGTCCAATTCCTTTTGCACCAAATTCTCTTGCTACTTTTGCATCTCTTGGTATATCGGCATTTGCTCTAACTCCAAGATCTGCTAATTTATCTGCAACTTCTAATAATTCAGCTATATCTCCGTGTAAACCTTGAGGTTTTATTGTTTTTACTTTACCAGCATAATATTTACCTTCGTTTCCATCTAATGATACCCAATCATTTTCTTTTATAGTAACGCCATTTATTGTAGCAGTTTTAGCATTTTCATCTATTTCTAAGTTTGCAGCTCCAACTATTGCAGTTTTACCCATACCTCTTGCAACAACTGCAGCATGTGAAGTCATACCTCCTGTTGCTGTTAAGATACCTTCTGCAGCATTCATTCCACCAACATCTTCTGGAGATGTTTCTGGTCTTACAAGAATAACTGGAATACCTTCTTCAGCTTTTTCTTCAGCTTTATCTGCACTAAATATAGCCATACCTGTTGCAGCACCTGGAGAAGCAGGTAATCCTTTACCCATATATTGAGCTTTTTTAAGTTCTTCTGCATCAAACATAGGGTGAAGAAGTTTTTCAATATCGGCAGGTTTAACTCTCATAACTGCTTCTTCTTCTGTTATTAATCCTTCTTTTAACATGTCTACAGCTATTTTAACTGCAGCAGCAGAAGTTCTTTTTCCTGTTCTTGTTTGTAATAAATATAATTTACCTTTTTCCATTGTAAATTCAATATCTTGCATATCTCTAAAATGATTTTCAAGTTTTGTCATTATATCACATAATTGTTTGTAAACTTCAGGATTAACTTCATTTAATTTTTCCATTGGTTCTGGAGTTCTTATACCAGCAACAACGTCTTCACCTTGTGCGTTTAATAAATATTCACCATAAAATTTCTTTTCTCCAGTATTAGGGTTTCTTGTGAAAGCAACTCCAGTTCCAGAATCTTCTCCCATATTACCAAATGCCATCATTTGAACATTTACAGCTGTTCCAAGTAATTCTCCTTCTTTAATACCATTTATAGCTCTATATTTTATAGCTCTTTCGTTATTCCAACTTCCAAAAACAGCTTCAATAGCAGCCCACATTTGTTTCTTTGGATCTTGTGGAAAGTCTAATCCTGCTTCTTTATAAGCTTCTTTATAAAGTTCAACAACTTTCTTTAAATCTTCTGCATCAAGTTCGAGATCTCCTGTAACGCCTTTTTCTCTTTTTACTATATTTAATTTTTCTTCAAATTTAGCATGTTCAATTCCAAGAGCAACGTCACCAAACATTTGCATAAATCTTCTATATGAATCATAAGCAAATCTTTCATTGTTTGATAATTTTGCTAAAGCTTTAACAGAAACATCATTTAAACCAAGGTTTAATATAGTATCCATCATACCTGGCATTGAAACTGCAGCACCTGATCTAACAGATACTAATAATGGATTTTCATTGTCTCCAAATCTTTTACCAGATATTTTTTCTAATTTTTCAATAGCTGCATCAACTTCAGCTTTTAATTCTTGAGGAAAAACTTTACCATTTTTCCAATAGTAATCACACATTTCAGTTGTGATTGTAAATCCACCTGGAGTAGGGAATCCTAATGATGCCATTTCAGCAAGATTAGCTCCTTTACCTCCTAAAAGATGTTTCATTTTTGAACTACCTTCAGCTTCTCCGTTACCCCAAGAGTAAACATATTTTTTAGTCATTCTTTTCCCTCCCATTTCTAAAGTAAATACGTAAATATTTTTTATAATCAAGAAATGATACCATATTTTTATAAATAGAAAAAATCAATAACCATCAAAATTATTACAAAAATATAGATTCTGTGTAAAAAACAATGTTTGTATAGTGTTGAAAAGGTTATTTTAAGTACAACATATCTTTAGAATAATTATCTATAAAATTAAACTTTTTTAATATTTTTAAATAATTTAAAACATTTCCAATATCTGTTTTGTATATTATTTCAGAACGTTTTGCAGCTTTTTCAATTACAGGTTTGGGCATCTTTCCTCCCATTGATTTAACAACAAAATCTATGGCTTCATTGGTGTTATTTATGAAAAAATCATTTGTTGATTTTCTGTAAGCGTTTATAATTTCATTTGCAGTAGATACATTTATTGAGTTTTTTATAAAAAGTCCTGCAATAGGAATCTTGTTGATACTTTTTGAAACCTTATAATAAATACTTTGTATATCTAATTTTGGACTTATTTTTCCTTTAGTTTTTACTTCTGCTAAAGATACAAATGGTTCTGGAAGTACAGCTATACTTTCTTTGTTACTTGCAAGAAGTTGAATTATATCTGCACCACTTTTTACGTATACTATATCAAAATTCAAGTTCATTTCTTTTTTTACCATTTTTAAAATTAAATCTGCAGTTTGACCTGGTCCATGTATAGTTAAAACTCTTTTACCTTCAAGTTGTTTTACATCTTTTATGTTTTGTGAAGAAACAAGATAAAAAGTTTTCCACAAAGATACTCCAGCAAGCTTATAATTTGCACCCTTATTTATTAATTGTATTCCATAAGCTACTGGTAAAACTATAAAATCAGCTTGTTCTTTTAAAACAATTGTTTGAGCTTCATCAAGCGTTCTCCATAAGTTGGTTTTTAAATCTTTTGGTGGAGCTATATATAGTCCAGCAGCAGGTAATAAAGTTGGACCTATAGGATTGTAAAAACTCATTGAGAAAATAGATACTGAAACAATTAAAATAATGCTAACAATTAAAAATTTTTTCATTTTCCACCTCCAAAATAACTTTCTTCAGTATAGAGTTTTACTTTTAAATTTTCTTCTATACAAAGATAAGATATTACATTTTTTCTTATAAATTCATTTTCATTTATCCCAAAATTTTTAGAAACTATATGTTTCCATGCACCTGTATTAGCATAAAATTTTTTTGTGTAAGCATTTTTTAATATTTTGTGTGTGGGTTGATGATTGTGACCCATGATAATACCATTTATATCTTTTGAGTCTAATCTAATAGATTTATCTGTATATCCAATTAAATTTTTTTTAGGAATATAAAAATCATCTAATAATAGTTTTTTTGATTGTAATAAAAGTGAATTTGTTTTTTTAAAACCTCTAAATAACATTATTGTTCTAACTAAAAATTCTCCAAATTTCATTCCACCAATTTTATTTACAAAAACATTAGTTAATATTGAGTATTTTGGGAAACTTACCTTTAACCATTTTTTTATTTGAGGTGTTCTTACAAAGTTTATAAAATTTTCAGACCACAAAGATTTTAAGTTACATTTTAAGTTGTACCTTTCGTTTATATAATCTAACCATTGAAAAACATCCAGTATAGGTGAAATATTATCATAATCAGAAATTAATTCATCTGGAAGAATATCATTGACTGTAGAATCAAAATTTTCTTCCATATACTTCATCATATATTCACCAAAAGAAGGTAAAATATTATTTTCTTTGTCAATTGCAAATCTATTCATTGGATCGAATTGATTACCATGAATGATAAATATTTTACATTTTTTATCATAATAATAAGGAAAGAATTCTATATTTCCCATAAAATCTTTTATTGTTTGTTGTAATTTTTCATTGTGAAATATATAATAATCATGATTTCCAATAATATATCTAATTTTAGACTTTTTAGATATTTTATTAATTGTATCAAAAAGTTGTTGATGCTTATTGTACACATTTTTTAATTCTGATACATTAAAATTATCTATATACTCTTTTGCCGTATTGAGTAAAGAAGTATTGTTTCCAGCTATTAATTCAAAAATATCACCAACAAAAAATAGTTCATTAAACTTCATATTTTTTAATATATAAATTAAATTTTCATCATAAACAAAATCATCTTTAGAACTTCCATTTCCAATGTGTAAATCGCTTATATAAAGTTTCATAAATCACTTCCCAAAATATAAAATTCACTTTTATTATACTCTAAGGAAAAATAAAAATCAAATATTAAAAAATAAACAGTGAAGCTAATAAATTAAAAAAATTTATCAATAATTAAGAAAAATAAAAATGTAACATTTTTTTAACTTTAAATATATTTACAAATTACCAGAAATCTGTTAAAATAATTCACGTAAACGCGGGGACGTGGTGCAGTTGGTTAGCATGCGGGTCTGTCACACCTGTGGCCGCGAGTTCGAGTCTCGTCGTCCCCGCCATGAAACCTCCTAATTTATTAGGAGGTTTTTTTTTACTTATAAATTAATAAAAAAGATGAAATTTACATTAAATTGTGTTATAATTCTTAAGTGTATATTTAAAATTAAGAAAAATTTTTTTGGAGGTGTAAGTTATGTTTGAAAACATATTAAATTTTGTTAATTTTGGTGCTGCTGGAGGAACTGCTCCTACTGCAAGTGCTCCAACAACAACCGGTGCAGCAGCAAGTAGTGGATTTGGTAGTATATGGTTTATAATAATACTATTTGTTTTAATGTATGTTATGTTGATATTACCTCAAAAAAGGCAAGAAAAGAAACATAAACAAATGTTATCTCAAATAAAAAAAGGAGATAAAGTTTTAACTTCATCTGGAATAATTGGAAAAGTTGTATCTGTAAATTCTGATAAAATAAGAATAAGAACAGCTGAAAAAACAGAACTAGACATTACTAAAAATGCTGTAGGAACTGTTATTAGTAAAGCTTCTGAAGATACAAAAAAAGATGATATAAAAGAAGAGAAATAATAATTTCAAAATTTATTATAAGGGGGTTTCATTAGGTGAAAGCAAGAAAAGTTCGTTTGATTTTTTCAATAGTCATTATACTTGTAGCCCTTCTTGGAATGATTATTCCGGGAAAAGATTCTGCCAAGTATAGTGGAATGAGTAAGGTTCTTTCCAAGATAAAACTTGGTCTCGATATTCAAGGGGGAAGCTCTTTAGAGTATGATTTAAAAGTTGATAGTACAGCAAAAGCACAAGATATTATTGACAATGTTATACTCGTTTTAAGAAAGAGATTGGATATTGCTGGATATACTGAAGCATCAGTAGCAAAAGTAGTTAGCAATGGTAAAATAAGAGTAAGAGTAGAAATTCCAGGAATTTCAGATACAGCAAAAGCAGAAAAATTAATTGGTAGTAAAGGTAAACTTTATTTTGCAGAAGTACTCGATACTAAAGTTTCAGATGTAAAACCAACACTTTTAAGAAATAGAACTATGGAAATTGATGGTAATAAGATAGACTTATATGATTATGTTCAAGATAAAGATAATGCAACAAAGTGGTACAAAGTAAAAAAAGTTTTTGAATTTGGAGAAAATCCTTTTGAAATTACAGGTGCAGATTTAGTTGATGCAAAACCATCTGTTAATACAAGAAATGCAGGGTTTTTAATAAATTTAAACTTTGGTTCAGAAGGAGCTAAGAAATTTTCATTAGCAACTGGAAATTTAGTAAATAAACAGTTAGCTATAATTCTTGATGATAGAGTAGTAATTGCTCCTGTTGTTAATACACAAATTACTTCAGGTGCAGCTATTATTGAGGGAATATCAACACTTGAAGAAGCAAAAAATGATTCTGCTTTAATAAAAGGTGGAAATCTTCCTGTTGATTTAATAAAATTTCAAGAAAGATCACTTGGACCAACACTTGGAAGAGATATAGTTGAAACTATAATTAAAGCAGGTTTATTTGGTTTAATACTCGTTATGATTTATATGGTAATATTCTATAAATGGATGGGTGTTGTTGCCGATATTGCTTTGATATATAACTCATTGTTATTGATGGGATTTTTAAGTTGGACAGGTGCAATATTAACCTTACCAGGTATTGCAGGTATAATTTTAACTTTTGGTACAACAGTTGATGGAAATGTTATTATATATGAAAGAATAAAAGAAGAATTAAGACTTGGTAGACCACCATTGACGGCTGTTAAATTTGGATTTGAAAAAGCCTTTTGGACATTATTTGATGCTAATTTAACAACTATAATTGCTGGTGTGGTTCTTTATTACTTTACAACAGGTGCAGTTAGAGGATTTGCTATTACTCTTATAATTGGAGTTATAGGAAGTTTATTTACTAATCTTGTTGTTTCAAGAATTATATTAGAATCAACTTCTCACAATGTAAAATCTGAAAAACTTGTAAAAGAAGTAAAGGGGGAAAACTAATATGAATATAGATTTCGTAGGAAAGAGAAAATTTTTCATAACCCTTTCTTCTATACTAATTGTAATAGCTCTAATATTATCATTTACAAAAGGGTTTAACTTTGGTATAGACTTTGCAGGAGGAACAGAATTAACTGCATCATTAGATAAAAAGGTTGAAATATCAGAAATAAGAAATGTTTTAAAAAGTATAAAAAGTGATTATGCAACAGCAAAAATTGTTGAATTAAAACCTTTAAAAGGTCAAGAAAATAAATTTTTGTTTACTATAACAATTAAGGATTCATTTAATACAGATCAAAAGGAAAACTTTTTAGCTTCTTTGAAAAAAGGATTTGGAGATAATAACTTTGAAAAATTACAATTTAATGATGTATCAGGTGCAGCAGCTGAAGAAATTAAAACTTTTGCTTGGTATGCTGTATTAATATCTCTCGTATTATTATTGGGTTATATATCTCTTAGATTTAAATTTTCTTTTGGTGTAGGAGCACTTGTTGCACTTGCTCATGATATAATAATTGTTGTAGGTTTATATTCATTATTTAATATAGAAATAAATGTTTCAGCAATAGCTGCGTTTTTAACGCTTGCAGGATATTCGCTAAATGATACAATAGTTGTTTATGATAGAATAAGAGAAAATATGAAAAAAATGAGAGGTAAAGATATCTCTGAAATTGTAAATAATAGTATAAACGAAGTTATTGTAAGATCATTAAATACATCTATAACAACATTTGCAGTTGTGTTTTTGATGTTGTTAATTGGTGGAAGATCAATTGCACCATTTGCTTTTGGATTAACTTTTGGTGTTATTGTAGGTACTTATTCATCACTTTATATTGCAAGTCCTCTTGTAATTGGATGGTTAAAAAAATCTAAAGTATATTAAATTTTAAATAAAAAAAACGATTTCTAATTCAGAAATCGTTTTTTTTTTATTTAGTGTAATTATTTTTTATTTTGTTTTTTATAAGCTACACTTAGTGACCATCCAAGACCACCAAAAAGGACAGTCCCAACAATTATCATAAAAACTATAGCAGATGCACTCATTATATCCCTCCTTAGTCTTCTACGTCAAAATTTATTTCTTTTATAACAAAGTCTTTGTTCTTTTCTTTTATTAAACTAAAAATAAATCCTAATATAGGAACGAATACAAAAACTGAAAAACCTGTTAATATAGACCAAATAGGATATCCACCATATGGTTTTTTGAATTCATCTATAGCTGACGTTGTTAAAATCCAAATTAATATTATTGGAATTAAGTATTTTATAAAGAAAGTAAACCATTTACCAATTTTTATTTCAGATACATTATTTATATAAGTTCTTAATTTTTCTGCTCCTATTATCCATCCAAATATTAAGGATTCAAAAATTCCAACAATTAAGAGCGCATAATTTCCTATAAAATGATCTATTATATCTAACCAATAGAGTCCTCCTTGAGTTGCAAATAAAAGACCAAATATAAAACCAATTATAGACATTGTAATTAGAAATTTTTTCTTTCCAACTTTAAATTTATCAGAAATAGATGCTTCTATTGCTTCTACTAATGAAAAGGCAGAATCTATTCCTAAAGTCAATAGCATTACAAAGAATAAAAATCCAAATATAGCTTGAACAAAAACTCCTCCAGGTAAAAGAGATATAGCTTTTGGATAAACAACGAATGCTAAACCAATTCCTTGAGAAACAACTTTATCTACACCTACACCTTGAATTGTAGCCATGTAACCTAAAACAGAGAAAACAGCTATTCCAGCTAAAAAAGAAGTTGCAGAATTTCCAAGTGCTGTTATTACAGTGTTATTTGCAACATCACTTTTTTTAGAATTGTAACTTCCATAGGTTATCATAACACCAAAAGCTAAACTTAAAGAAAAAAATATTTGTCCAAAAGCTGCTGCCCAAACTTTTACATCAGCTAACTTCGAAAAATCAGGTGAAAATAAATAGTTTAGTCCTTCTCCAGCACCATTTAAGGTTATACCACGTAAACCTAAAACAAGTAATAAAATTATAGGTAAAGGTACAGTCCAAGCAACAGTTTTTCCAACACTATCTGTTCCTTTTCTTAAAATTAAATAAATCCATAACCATGTAACTGCAAGTCCAATAACTATTGCCCATCTTAAAGCACCTATTTCTCCAGGACCACTACTAATTTTTAAAAAGCTATTAAAAAAATAATCTGAAGGATTATTTTTCCAAGCAACAGTTGTTGATTTTATAAGATAATTAAATATCCATCCCATAATAACATTATAATAAAAAGTAATTATTGCTCCAGAAAAAACAGCCCACCAACCAATCATTTCAAATCCTTTTCCTGCACTTCGCATTACTTTTGGTGCACTAGCCTGTAATCCTTGTCCCATTCCAAACTCTGCCATTAATAAAGGTATACCTGCTACGAATAAAGCAATAAAGTAAGGAATGTAAAAAGCTCCTCCCCCATTTGAATAAGCCATGTAAGGAAATCTCCAAGCATTTCCTAAGCCAGCTGCAGAACCAACAGCAGCAAGCACGAAGGCCCATCTCGAATTCCATCTTTGTCTTGCCATAAATATTCCCCCTTTTTTGAAATGAATAAAATTATTTAAATTATATTATAATATTTCTTTTAAGTCAAGTTTGTTAAAAAAGTATTAATTAAAATTAATATAAACATATTTTATGCTTTTTATTTTTAATAAACTGTTTCTATTAATAATATTCTTTTGTATAAAAATTTTTAATAAAAATATTTTTAATTATATGGTAAAATATAGTGGGAGTTGATAAGATGAAAGGAACCTTTAATAAAAATATATCTTACTTAATAAAATCAAAAAATCTTGATATTAAAGAAATTGCAAAAGAGTTAAAAATTTCAATGTATTCTTTTCAAAAAATTTTAAATGAAGATTATACAGGATATTCTCGAACTTCATTAAAAGATATATCAAAAAGGCTTGAGGAAATTTTAGACGAAAAAATAACGTTTATTGAAAAAAAAGAAAGTATTGTTGAAGATAAAACTGTAAACAAAAAAGCTGTTATTTATTTAATATTTCTTTGGTTTCTAATATTTTTGAATGGGATTTTTTTGTTTCTAGTATCTAAAGATGCTCTATTATATAGTAAAATAAGAAATGGAAAAACCTTTGATGTTTATATAAAAAATTTAAGTAAAAAAGATATAAAATTAAATAATAAACTTTTATCTTCGGAAAAATCTCTATTAGTTAAACTAAGTGTAGATGATAAAATTAAAGTAGAAAATAATAATGGTATAGTTGAATTAAAAACACCATTTGAAGTATACAGAATAAAATTAGAAAATTTTGAGGTGGTTTTAAGTGGGAAAGTTAAAAAAAAGTGAAATGGTGAATTATGTAATTCACGCATTTACAGCTGGTAATTCTGATTATTGGCTTAACGAAACAGGAGTTATTGAAGAAATAAAAAAACATTTTGGAAAAATTGATTATATTTCAAAACCATTAGATTTTCAAAGATTTACAGACTACTATAATGAAGAGATGGGTAAAAATATTGTAGTTGAAGGAAGAATGATCAGTTTAGAATTAATGGCATCGCCAGCCTTTTTAGCAGATGCAAAATTAATTACAAATAAAATTGAAGAAAAGTTTGCAATTGATGGTAAAAGAAAGGTAAATTTAGATGTTGGATATGTTCATCATACACAGTTTGTTTTAGCTACAACAAAACAACAAGGTAATAGAATTTATATAGGTAGAAATATATATGCTGAGATAACTTTAATGTACGTTTATGGAAAATGGGCTCATAGTAATAATTCTTATGAAAATTTTAAAGATGAAATGTATAAAAAAGAACTTGAAGTTATAAGAGGTTTATATTTAAAAAAGAGAAAAAAAATAAAATAAAACAGGCTTTAGCCTGTTTTATTTTATTTTTTAAAAGAAAAGTTTTGCCATTTCATAAATTTCTGGTTTAACAGTTTTATTTTCTAGGATTTCTTCTGTGTAAGGAATTTCAGTTACTTCATATCCATGAAGACCAAGAGCAACATTAGTTTTTCCTTCTTTAACAGCTTTAACAGCTCCACAACCAAATTTAAAAGCAAGGAATCTATCAAAAGCTGCAGGAGATCCTCCTCTTTGCATATAACCTAGATTTACTATTCTACAATCTATTTCATCTGAAACATTCTCTTTTATGTATTCCATTACTAATTCAGAAGGTGAAACAAGTTTATTATCTGAACCAGAAACATTTTTAATTTCTTCAGGAAGTTCAGCTTTTTCTTCTACAACAATTATAGAGAATTTTTTACCAACATCATATCTCTTTTTTATATTTGCAAGCATATCTTTAGGATCAGGAAGTACTTCTGGAGTTATTATATAGTCAGCTCCTCCAGACATTCCACCAATAGTAGCAAGCCAACCAGCTTCATCTCCACCAACTTCAACAACTATTACTCTATGACCAGCATTTGCTGTTGAATGTAAAAAATCAAGTGAAGTAACTACAGTTTGAAGTGCTGTTAGAAAACCAATACTTAAATCTGTCCATTTTAAATCATTGTCTATTGTAGCTGGAATTATAACAGAAGGTACACCTTCATCTTTTAATTTTAAGGCTATACCAGCTCCAGTGTGACCTGTTAATAAAATTAAAGAGGTTATTTGATACTTTTTTACATTTTCCTTTAATTTCTCAAGATCTTCAGCGTTTTTAGTTGGATCATATTTAGAAGAACCTAGTATAATTCCACCTTCAGGAAGTTTTCCAGAAACGTGTTCCTTTGTCATGATAAACATCTTATCATTTACAAGACCTTTAAATCCATCGTATACACCTATTACTTCTATATCTTCTTCTGCACCTTTAACAATTAGTGCACGAATAACTGCGTTTAAACCTGGACAATCTCCACCAACATTTAAAATGGCAATTCTTTTCATAGAGCTTACCTCCCAGAATATTTTTTTGCTTTCATTTTAATTTTATCATTAATGTAAAAAAATGTCTACTAAAAAAAGTAAAGATTTTTAATGAAAAGTTAGAATAATTCCAATTTATAAAAAAAGGTTAGTGAAAAAGAGAAATTTTATTTTTTAATTCAAAAGCAATAAGTAATGCCCTATAGAACATTACTTATTGCTTTTGTTGGACATCTTGATTCACATAAACCACAGCCAAAACATTTTTTGTTATCAACTATTACTTTTTCATTTACTGTAATTGCAAAGTATGGACAAACATTTTCACATAATTTACATAATGTGCATTTTTCATTATCTATTTTTGGGTGATTTGGAGTAAAGGTAGGTGTTCTGGTTAATATTTTACTTTCAATTACGTGTTCTATTGATGAAAAACCATATTTTTCAAGTTTTTTTGGTAAAGAATTTATTATTTTTTTATATAAGTCCTTACCTTTTATTAGTGCTGATGAAAGCATTTGAACACCAGATGCACCAGCTAGTAAAAATTCAATAATATCTTCAGCTTTTTCTACACCACCTGTTCCTATAATTACAGCATTTGGAACATTTTTATGAATTTCGTGTATAAGAGCAAGAGATAGTGGTTTTATTACAGGACCAGAAGTCCAGGCAAAACCGTCTTTATTTCCTAATAATGTGCTTCTTGTTTCTAAATCTATTTTCATTGTTGGTCCAAGTGAATTTATTGCAACAACACCATTAGCACCACTTTCCATTATTTTTTTAACAAATTCTATTGGTTCTGGTATGTGTGGACTCATTTTTATGAAAAGTGGTTTTTTTGTGTATTTTCTTATAGTTTTAACTATTTCTGATATTTTATTTAAGTCTTTTCCAACATAATGAGTTGATATTTCAAATATATCTGCAAATTCATCTAATTTTGGTATTAAAAATTCCATATCTTCTTTTGTATATCCGGCGCTTACAATTAAAGGAATATCAAACTCTTTTTTTGCTTTTGGGAGTATTTCATGTATCCATTTTTTATAAGAATACTCTGACCAAAGTTCATTGTTCATTATAAAATTTTTTTCGCCATATATACAAGGTCTTATAACTTCAGCACCTTTTATTGATATAGTTTTTGTAACCATTGCTCCAACACCACTTTTATAAAGAAAATTCATCTTTTCAAAGTCTCCAGTCAATGGACCTGAGGCAGGCATTAGAGGATTTTTTAAGTCTATTCCACAAATAGATGTTTTTAAATTCATAAAATCACCCCTGTATTTTATTCCATAATTTTTGTGATACTTTTTTTGATTCATTATATATTTCATTGTTTGTTTTTAAAATTTTTCCATTACAAATTACTGTTTTAGGTCTAAAATTATCAAATACACCATAAAAGATGTGACCATCTGCATTTTCTTTTGTCATAGGAGTTGGTGAATTATAAGGAACAATTAAAAAATCTGAAACATAATCTTTTTTTATTTTTCCAAGTTTTATTTTTAGTATTTTTGAAGCATATTCAAAGTTTGTATTTATTATTTTTTTTAAATCATCTATAGAAAAGGCAAGTGGATTTAAATATTTATGTTTCATTGAAAATAAAAGTGTTTGTATATCCTTTGCGAAATTATATCCAAGTCCATCATTCCCAAGCATTAAAGGAATACCTCTTTTTTGCAGCATTTGAATATCAGGAAGTCCAACACCATTATTCATATTTGAAGTTGGATTTAAAACTATATAAGAGTTTGATTTTTTTATTAAATTAGCTTCGTTTTCATCTATATGTATGCAGTGAGCAAGTATTGAGTTATTTTTTATTAAATCATATTTTTTTAATCTTTCAATTATTCTCATTTGATGATTTTTTATACAATCATCTTCGTCTTCTAAACTTTCTGCAACATGAATGTGTATGGGTAAATTTGTAAGATTAGATATTTTTTTTAAGGTGTTGTCTGATAAAGTTATTGATGCATGCATTCCAAATATTCCTGAACATTTTTCAGAATTGTTTTTAGAAAATTCTATATTTTCTTCAATACATTTATCAACATCGAATCTATCACTTGTTTCAAAGCAAAAAATACCTCTCAATCCAGATTTATCACAAATAGCTTTTTTTAAAGTGTTTAAAGAGTTTGTTATTTCACCACTTGCATGGTGATCTATTATTGTTGTTACTCCATTTTTTATAAATTCATTTGAGCTAATTAATCCACTGTAATATATGCTTTCAAGAGTTAATTTTGAGTCTAATTTCCACCATAATTGTTCTAATAATTCTTTGAATGTTTCTGGGTTAAAAGGAATATTTAAGCCTCTTGCAAAAGTAGAATAAATGTGTGTATGTGAGTTTACAAAACCAGGCATTACAATAGAGTTTTTGGCATCGATAATATCACAATTTTTATTAAAATTTTTCATTTTATCAATTTCTATTATTTTTTTATCATAAAGAATGTACATATTTTCAAAGTAGTTTTCATAATCATATATGTTTGCATTTATTATTGCCTTCATAATATCTTCCTTTCTATAAAACTTCCTTTTGTTTTAATAAATTTATTTTCTTTAAGTATAAACTTACCATTTGAAAGTACACTCATTATTTTACCTTTTACTTTTATATTTTGATATATTTCATAGTCACAAAGTGAATGAGTGCTTTTAATTATACTTTCTTCATTTGGATTGAAAATAACAATATCGGCATCACTTCCTGGTAAAAGTATTCCTTTTTTGGGATATAATCCATGAACTTTTGCAGGGTTTATGGTGAATTTATTTATTATTTTTTCTCCAAACATTGAATACATTAAAACAAATGAATGTTCGATTCCACCAATACCCATAGGTATTAAGTCTGTAAAGGAAGTCATTTTTTCTTTTAAAGTAAATGGACAATGGTCTGTCCCTATTGTGTATATATTATCTATATTTTGTTTTAATTTTTCAACTTCAAGTTCATTTCGAAGAGGAGGTGTCATGGTATAAAGATTTCCTTTATTTGAGTTATATACTTCAGAATTGAAATAAAAGTAATGAGGGCAGCTTTCAATAAATAAAGTTTTATTTAATATTTTTGAATAACATTTTTTTAACTTTTCAACACTCGTTCCACAAGTTGTGTGAACTATATATAGTCTACCATTTGTATATTCTGCCATTTGTGATAGTTTTATTATTTCTGTTATTTCAGAAATTTCTGGACGTGATTTTGCATGCTCAGCTATTATATTTCTTCCTTTTTTTATTAAGGTATCATTTTCAGAATGTATCATCACGTTTATTTTTTCTTTGGAAGATATTTTTAATAATTCATATATATAATCGTCATAAGTTTGTCTTTCGCCGTATGTAGTAAATAACTTTATGCTTGGAATACCTAAAGTTTTTGATTTTTTTACTAAGTCCATTGGAGAACTTTTAGGGTTGAAAATAGTTGTATGAAAGGAATAATCAATGATACTTTTTTTTGCAAGAGTATTTCTGATTTTAAAGGCTTTTTCTAAATTTTCAACTTTATTTATTGGATCTAAAAAATCAATGAAAGTGGTTACTCCGCCATAAACAGCGGAGATTGAACCACTTTCAAAAGTATCAATTGATGTATGATTTCCAACAGTGAGTTCAAAGTGAACATGAGGATCAATAAATCCAGGCAAAACATACATATTTTTAGCATTGTATTTTTCTTTTGAAAAGAGAAGTTCATTTGAAAGTGCTGAAATTTTTCCATCTTTTATATAAATGTTTAATTCTTTAAATTCATTGTTTATATAAACTTTTCCATGTAAGATGGCAAGATCAAACATTTTAGTATCTACCACCCATTAATAGGGTCATAATTGCTTTTGCTGTATGAAGTCTATTTTCGGCTTCATCATAAACTATTGAGCGTGGACCATCTATTACAGAATCTTCAACTTCATTTCCTCTATCAGCAGGTAGTGCGTG
Source organism: Tepiditoga spiralis (assembly GCF_014701195.1). Taxonomy (NCBI): domain Bacteria; kingdom Thermotogati; phylum Thermotogota; class Thermotogae; order Petrotogales; family Petrotogaceae; genus Tepiditoga; species Tepiditoga spiralis. Next base: position 155,352 of record NZ_AP018712.1, on the reverse strand, counting down.
CATGAATACACCACTCTTGTCTAAAAGTTTCATTTTTTCTTCTGTGCACTTCCAATCTTTGTGTTTTGCTTGTTCAGCTCTTATTTCTTCTTCTTTATCGGAAATAAAGAATCCGCCCCAATTTTTAGGGAATACAACGTGTGCATCTACAAAAGCATCATCCATGTTGTTAGTTATATTTAATTTTCCACCATGATTTTCAGCGTTTTGTTTTGCAGTTTTTACTATATCTGGCATTAAATCAAAACCTTTTGGATATGCAAGAGTTACATCCATTCCAAACCTTGTAAATAATAATATTTGTGATTGAGGTACAGACAATGGTTTTAAATGACTTTCTGCGTAGCCCCAACTTATTCCTACTTTTAATCCCTTTAGATTATTACCAAATCTTTCTCTCATAGTCATTAAATCAGCCATTACTTGAAATGGATGGTATATATCATCCTGTAAGTTCATTAAAGGGGCTTTTGAGTTTTTAGCTATTGCATTTAAGTATTTGTTTCCTTCACCATAAGTACAGTGCCTAATTCCTATACCATCACCAAAACGGGATAGTATAACTCCTGTATCTTTAGCTACTTCACCATGAGAAACTTGCATTTTATCAGGAGATAAGAAGATACCATCACCGCCAAGTTGAGCTATTCCAGCTTGCATACTGTTTCTTGTCCTTGTTGATTGATCAAAAAACATTAAAAATAGAGTTTTATATAAAAGATATGGTGTTTGTTCTCCATATGAAAATTTAATTTTTAAATCTTTTGCTAAATCTAACATTATATTTAATTCTTCATTTGTAAAGTCTTGCGTTGTTATAAAATGTCTTCCTCTAAAGAATGTTGACATGTTATTCCTCCTTATATTAAATATGATTAAAACAATATTTTAGTTTTACAGTTAAGGTATCATATTAATGAGTGTTTTTGGAAAATTAGCATAAAATGCTGCTGCTTTAACTAAATGTTCTATTTCAACCTTTTCATTTGGTGCATGAGCATACTTTTCTTCTCCTGGACCAAATCCTATTGTTGGAATATTATAAACACCTGCTGTTACTGTTCCGTTTGTGCTAAAAGTCCATTTATCAACAACTGGATCTTCTTCAAAAGTTTTTATATATGTTTTAATTCCAGCTTGTATTATAGGAGAACTTTCATCAATTTCCCATGCAGGGAAAAATTTTTCTACGGGATATTTTATGCCTTTATAAGAAGGTCTACTGTATTCTAATTCAATTATTTCAGCTTTTACACCAGAACGTTTTATAGCAGTATTTAATTCTTTAAATATACTTTCTTTTGTATCATATGGGGTTATTCTTCTATCAAGTTGTATTTGACATTCATCTGGTACTGCATTTTGAGATGGTGATTTGAAAAATATTTGACTAACAACTACTGTTCCTTTTCCAAGAAATGGATGAGGTTTTAACTCTTCATTTAATTTTTCAATTTCATTTATTACTTTAGCCATTTTGTATATTGCATTTTCTCCACGTTCAGGTGCACTAGCATGAGCAGATATACCAGTAGTTTTAATTCGGAGTTCAATACGACCACGGTGACCTCTGTAAATATTTAGAGAAGTAGGTTCTGTTATAACAACAAAATCTGGTTTTAACTTTTCTTTTTCAATTAAATATCTCCAACACATTCCATCACAATCTTCTTCCATAACTGTTCCAGTTACATATACAGTGAAGTCATCCATTAAGTTTAATTCTTTTAATATCTTCATACCATATACTGCAGAACAAATGCCAGCTTTTTGATCTGATGCTCCTCTTCCATAAACATATTCAGCATCATTTTCTCCACTAAAAGGTTCTCTATCCCATAAGTTTTCATTTCCTACTTCTACAGTATCTATGTGTCCATCTATGGCTATTATCTTTTTTCCATTTCCTATTTTTCCAATTATATTTCCAAGTCCATCAGTTTTTATTTCATCAAAACCTACTTTTTCCATTTCTTTTTTTATAACTTCTATTACAGCACTTTCATCTGCAGAATAACTCTTTGCTCTTATTAAATTACTCATGAATTGAACAATTTCAGATTCATATTTTTTTGCTAAATCGAGTGCTTTGCTCATTTTTCCACCTCATACATTACTTTATGCAAACGTTCAGCATTTTTTTCTCTGTATTCTTTTATCTTTTCATCCATTTCAAAAACTTTATTTTGTTGTTCTTCCCAATATTTTTGATCTTTTTGTGCATTTATTTCTTCTATGGTTTTATTTTGTTGTTCTATCCATGTAAAGTATTTTAAATTATGCCATCTTTCTCTGTTATATTTTGTTCCTTCAAATACATGTGATGGTTCTGCAAACAAACAAATTCTTTCAGTTCTTGATTTTGCTTCACTCGTAGTTAACTTTCCAAATTCATCGTCTAATTGTTTCATAACTGAGTGATATCTTTCTATACTGTCAGTTGCAACTACAAAGATATTTTCATCTTCTTTCATATTGTAAAATTTTGCCATTTTTATAGCTGCTATTATATTTGCTACACCTGAAATACCAAGTTTAGTAGATATATTTTTAATATCTTTTTCCTTTAATGATTGTTTTAAATACTCTATTCCAACAGGATCTGTCATTACTTGAAGCATTTTTTTACTATCCATATCATCAACGAGTACGGTAGCATCCATATTCATTACATTGTGTATCCAAGTTACATGTTTATCTCCTATTCCTTGTATGTCATGTCCACCATATCCATTTAAAGAGATTGTAGGGCATTGAATAGGTTCCATTGCAACTATCTTTGTTTCAGGAAATAACTGTTTTAGTCTATCTCCACATGCAATTGTTCCAGCAGAACCAACTCCAAGAACTACAGCAGCAACTCTTTCGTTTCCTATTTTCTTTTCTTTTACAAGTTCTGCCATTGTATTTCCTGTTACGTGATAGTGAAATCTATAATTTCCAAATTCTTCAAATTGATTTAATATTCTAACATGTTCTGGGTCTTTTGTTTTTAATTCTTTGCTCTTATCGTAAATTTCTTTTACATTTGACTCACAACCAGGGGTTGCTATTACATCAGAACCATAACTTCTTATTATGTCAAATCTTTCTTTACTCATGAGTTCAGGTAATAATACTAATGAATTATAATTCATTCTACTACTAACCCATGCTCCGCCGATTCCATAATTTCCAGTTGATGGCCATATTAATTTATGAGTAGAAGGATCTACTTCATGAGTTACGGTTTTTTCTGCAAGGACAGAGTAAGTTGCACCAACTTTATGACTTCCAGATGGAAAATCTTTTGCATATAAAACGATTATATTTGCTTTTACACCAGTTAGTTCTTTTGGCATTTCAAAATAATAAATTTCATCATCTTTATCTCTCCAAGTTATATTGTATAAATTAATGGGATGAAGAGGATCTTTATCTTTCATTTCTATTGCTCTTTTTCTTAATTCAGGATCAATTTTCCAAGGATGAAGCATTTCTTCAAAAGTAGGACCTATTATTGGTGTTTTCATTTTATTACCTCCGTAATTATTTTATAATTTTTTATTTTAAATTCTTTTATAACATTTTGTATACAAGAACTTCTAATACATACATAAATTTCTATATTTTTCTTTAAAGCTTTTTTGAAACTCGTATAAAATCCTTTTTTTGATAATTCAAGAGGACCTATTTCGTCTATGTAGAGAGTTTTTTTGTTAATTAATGTTTCATCTATAATTTTATTTGCGAAAATAAAACCTTTTTTTGAAAAACTAAATCGACTTAATTTAAAAAGTTCATCATCAAACTTATCAATTGATATGAAGGGTATAATTTCATTGTTTGAAAGTCTAGTGAGATTGTAGCCATAAAATTCATTGTTTTTGTAAACTTTTATAGCTGCAAACCCATCACCCCCAGTTGTTTTAAAGATATTTATTAATTTTGTTGTTTTTCCAGAGTTTATTTCGCCACTTATTATATTTACCAAATTTTTCTCATCTTCTTTATTTGTTTTTTTTGATATTTTATTGATTGTATTTCTGATATTATTGAAATTGCTATTTCGTGGGGTGTTGGGCCACCGATATCTAAACCAACTGGTGTATGAAGTATTGATAAATCTGCATTTGATACTTCATCTTTTAGTTTTTTCACCATTAAATTTGCTTTTGTATCTGATGCAAGCATACCAATATACTTTGGTTTAGAGTTTAAATAAACATTTTTTAAAACCTCATAATCATGAGCGTGAGATGGTGTGGAAATAACTATATAACTATTATCTTCAATAATATTGTTTTTAAAAAAATCAGATACTGTAGAATTTATAGTTTTGTTTATATTTGGGAAATCATTAAATATTCCATCTCTTTCATCTATTACGGTTACAAAATAATTTAATGGATTTATATGGTATGTCAATGCTTTTCCAACATGGCCAGCACCAAAGATATAAAGCTTTTCTCCGCTACCAATATATTCATAAAATAAAGTTACATTTCCACCACATACCATTCCAGTGTTTTCAATTACTTTATTTTCTTCATTTAATGCATATTTGTGTAGTTCATTTTTTTTATTTTTTAAAAGGTCCAGTGCTTTTTTATAAGCAAATTCTTCAAGTGAACCACCACCAACAGTACCAATTCTTTTGTTTTTTGTTACCAACATTTTTATTCCAGGTGTTGCTGGACCAAATCCATCTTTTTCTACTACTGTTATCAAAATTCCATTTTCACCTTTTTTTTTAAGATTTAAAAGTTCTTCGTATATTTGCATTTATTCACCCCTTATCTCAAATTCAATTCTGCTAACATCGCAACTGAAAGAATGACTAAAGAAAGAGCTGGAGTAATTTTCATATTTTTAATTCTTTTAAATTCAGGTAATTTTATTTTTTTCATAAATGCATATATTATTATTGAATTTATTAAAGAGTCAATTATTAAAAAGTTCATTATTTCAATTAAGTTTTTACTTATTACGAAATTAGGAGCATTAAGAGGGATTTCAATAAAAGATAATAGTACAAAAGCTACTCTCCAAGACATGCTCATTGTAAATATGCTAGTAAAACTTTTTTTGTTTTTGAATAAATAAAGAAATGTAAATACGGCTAATCCTTCAAATAAAATTGAGATTGCTGGATTTATAGCCTTTATTGGATGAATTGGAAGTGCTAAATCCAATAATTTTATAGAAGCAGCTACCATTGAAACTTCAATCACTGTAAAAAGATTTTTTGTTTTTTTGTATGCCATATTCATAAATAAAAAAGCAAAAGCAAACATTACAAAACCCGCTATACCAGGAATAAAAACAGAAATAAAATGTAATCCATAACCAAGAGTTGCTTCAGTTAATCCCCAAAGAGCTCCAAAAAAAAGTACATAAAAAAATTTTTTCATCTTACCAACCCCCTTAAAAAATTTTCTAATAAGTTCAAAGATACGGTTTTTCTATATTTTGATGTTGATCTTAAATCATCTATTGGTTTTATTACTTCTGAATAAGAATTTAAAATTCTATTTATTCTTAAGTCATTTACTTTTTTATTTATTAAAGAATTTTCTAATTCTTTATTTCTAATAACGGTTGGACCAACTGCTCCAAAAGAAATTCTAATATCTTCAATTTTATTTTCATTATTTATATTGGCTAATCCTAGAAAAGAAATTTTTGATAGAGCATTTGATTTTCTTGTACCTACTTTTTTGTAATAAATATTATTAAAATTAATGTTTTTAAAGGATATTTTTGTTAAAATCTCATTTTCTTTTAATTTTATCTTTCCTGGTGAAATAATAAAATCATAAATTAAAACTTCTTGTATTGAATCATAAGATTGAAGAGTAAGTTTAGAATCTAAAGAATATAATAATGGTAATAAATCACCAGCTGGAGAAGCATTACATATATTCCCGCCAATAGTTCCTAAGTTTCTTATTGCTGGTGATGATATTTGAGAAGAGATATTTTTTATTATGTTTGGAAGATTAGAATGTATTAATTCTGATTGAGTTACACATGCTCCTATTTCAATTTTTTCATTTATTTTTATATTCTTTAATTCTTTTAAATCAGAGATAAAAATAACAGTATTTTTAATATTTGGAATAGATAAATTTTTGTATTTAACCATTAAGTCTGTTCCACCAGCGTATACAGTACAATTTAAATCATTTTTAATTTTTAAAGCTTCTTCTAAAGTTTTTGGTTTATAAGCTATTTCCATAAATTTTCACCTCTTTTGGAGGCTAATTTTATTCCATCGACTATCATATTGTATCCTGTACAACGACAAATGTTTCCAGATATCCCTTCTCTAATTTCTTCTTCTGTTGGTGTTGGATTTTTTGAAAGCAACGCTTCTGTTGCTATTACCATCCCTGGTGTACAAAATCCACATTGAACGGCTCCTGCTTCTTCAAAAGCTTCTTCTATTATTTTATATTTTTTATTTGTTTTGTAGCCTTCAATGGTTGTTATAGTTTTATTTTGGATATTACCAACTGCTACCATACAAGAATTAACTAACTTTCCATTTATTAATACTGCACATGCTCCACATTCACCTTCGCCACAGCCTTCTTTTACTCCTGTAACTTTTAAATCTCGTAAAACATCTAATAATCTTTTTAAAGGATTTACATCTAATGTTATTTCTTTTTTATCTAATATAAAATTAATTTTCATTATGCATCACTTCCATTATTTTTTCTGGTGTTAAAGGAATTTCATAAAATTCTTTATTTAAAGCATTCTGCACAGCTCCAACAAATGCAGGTGCTGCTCCAACTAATGGGAGTTCACCAGCTGCTTTTGCACCATAAGGACCTTCAATATAAGGATTTTCTATTAAACTACTGTGTATTTTTGGGAAATCTTTTGAAGTTGGAACTATATAATTGGTTAGGTTATTTTGCAGTATTTTTCCATTTTTTATGTTCATTACTTCTAAGTAAGAATAACCTAAACCTTGAACTATTCCGCCTTCTATTTGTCCTTTTATTATTTTGTTATCTATTGCTATTCCAACATCGTTAATAGTCCAAATATTATTTATTTCAACTTCTGCAGTTATATCATCTATTTCAACTTCAACTATGTCAATTCCCCACGAATAAGTTGGATAAGCATCACCTTTCATTTTTTCTTGATCCCATTTTATATAATTTGGCTGTTTATAATGTTTTTCAATAGTTATAACTTCTTTATCTAAATTATTTTTTAACTCATCAGCAGCATCTTTTAATAATTTTCCAACTACCATAATACTTCTTGAAGCAACTGTTGGACCAGAATCAGGAACTTTTAATGTATCTGGATTTTTAAATGTTATTTCATGATAAGATTTATTTAAAGCATGAGCAACTATCTTTCTAAAAGTTGTTTGAAGCCCTTGCCCCATTTCAACATTTGATACTAAAATTTCTATTTTATCTTTGTTTTTTTCCAATTTTACAGTTGCTTTTATTATGTCCCGTTCTCCACTTCCCGTAAATCCGCCACCATGAAAAAATAGTGAAATTCCAATTCCTTTATTTTTTTTATTTTTAAATTCTTCATATTTTTTATAATATTTTGATTCTTGCGTTATTTTTTTAATCATTTCTGGTAGTTTTATTTCATCTCTAAAAATTCCACCAGTTGATGTTGAATCACTTGTTTTCAATAAGTATTCCGTTTTTAAATCAAGTGGGTTTTTATTTAAATACATTGCAATATTATTCATATGTGTTTCTATTGCAAAAAAAGCCTGAGGTGCTCCAAATCCTCTAAATGCTCCATTTGGAACTGTATTAGTTTTTAAAGCTTTTCCTTTTACCCTTAAGTTTTTTATATTGTATACACCAATTGCGGCAAACATAGCTCTTTGAAGTACTACTTCGGATAATCCAGCGTACGCACCAGCATTTAAAGATATATCAACATCTATACCTGTAATTTTTTTATTTTTTAAAGATGTTTTTATAATAATTTTAGATGGATGTCTTTTTGTTGTACATATAATATCTTCTGCTCTATCATAAACAATTTTTACAGGATGTTTTGTTTTTAAAGCAGCAAGTGCTGCATGCCCAGCTATTAAAGATGGAAACTCTTCTTTTCCTCCAAAAGCTCCTCCGGTTGTTGTTTGGATTACTCTTGTATCAGAATTCATTAATTGATCAAGAGCATTTTTTACATAATATGGACATTGCATAGATCCATAAACAGTGATTTGATTATTTTCAATGTTTCCTATCATTCCTTGTGTTTCTAGATAGATTTGTTCTTGATATCCAGTTTTATAGGTTCTTTCAAAAATTTCATCACTTTCATCAAATGTTTTTTTTATATCTCCACTTTCAAAACTATACTTTTCAATTATTTCTTTACCTTCAAAATCAGCTTTTAATGATTTATAAGATACTTCTATGGCATTTTTTATTTTATTAACTTCTTCTTTGTCAGGACCAGCAATGAGTAAAATCGGTTCACCTATATAATTAACTTCATCTTCAGCTAAAAAAGGCATATCTTCTTTTATTATCTTTACAATATTTTTTCCTGGAATATCATTTTTATCTATTATGAAGTAATTTTCAGGTAGAATTGGGATTTTTATATTTAAAATTTTTCCATGAGATATACTTGATCGTAGAGTTGAAGCATAATAAAGTGATGGGAAATTAATATCATCAATGTATTTTGCTTTACCTGAAATTTTTTCCTTATTGTCTATTCTATTTACAGAGTCACTTATTTTCATTTACTCACCCCCTTTAAAGTATTTTTTTATATTTTCATAATCTTCTAATGTATCTATATCATTTATAATTGAGTCATCATTTATTTCTACAATTCTATATTCTCTTTTGTTTATAAAATAATTTAATGATAATGTATCTGGTTCTAATAGAATATCTGAAATCAAAGAACTATTCATTAATACAGGGTGTCCTTTTTTATTTCCAAATGCAGGTATTACTATATTTTCTTTATATTTTAATAAAGTTTCATATATATTTTTATTTAATTTTGGATAATCTCCTGGAGTTAAAAAAAATCTGTCATTTTTTACATGTTTTATACCTTCTTTTACTGAAGTAAACATGCCTTTAGGATAATTTTTATTATAATAAACTTGAACTTTTTTATATGATTTTACTAAGTCATAAACTTCTTCTGCTTTGTATCCGCAAACAACGATTATATTTTCACAAACATTTATCATTGATTCAACAGTGTGTTGAATAACAGTTTTACTGTTTAATTTTAAAGACATTTTCATAACACCTGTTCTTTTAGAATAACCACCAGCGAGTATAACTCCATCTACCATACTTATCCCTCCGAAAATTTACATAACTTTTCCCTAAAATTAACTGGGGTAATAATATAATAACACATTTTTAAATATTTTTGCAATATTTTAAATTATTTTTTAACAAAAAACAAGATAATATTTATAAAAAATTTGTTTTTGTAATAATTATAAAATTTTTGTGTGTAAATAATTACTTTTATTTATATAAAAATTAATGTGAAACTTATTAATAAAAAAATTTTTATTATATTTGAGTTATTAAGCATTACTTACTATAAATTAGGTTTATTTTACTTAAATCGAATGTTTTAATAATTGTTTTTTTTATAAAATAGTTGTATCATTCATAATGAAAAAATATAATTTGAGAGGTGAGTTTATGAAGTTTTCAGAAAGAGTTTTAAATATGCAAGAATCACCAATAAGAAAGTTGATTCCTTTTGCAGAAAAAGCCAAAAAAGCTGGGAAAAAAGTTTATCATTTGAATATAGGACAACCTGATTTAGAAACTCCAAAAGAATTTTTTAGTACTATAAGTAATCTTCCATCAAAAGTAATTGCATACTCTCATTCTGCAGGTATAATAGAATTGAGAGAAGCTTTTTCTAATTATTATAAAAAAATGAACATAGATTTTGATCCTGAAGATATAATTATAACAACAGGTGGAAGTGAAGCAATTGTTTTTTCTCTTGCTGCTATTTCAGATCCAAATGATGAAGTTATAGTAATAGAACCATTTTATGCTAATTATAAAGGTTTTGCTGAAATGTTAAATGTAAAACTTTTACCAGTTAGGGCTGTTCCTGAAAATGGATATGCAGTTCCACCAACTGAGGAATTTGAAAAGGTTGTAACTTCAAAAACTAAAGCAATTATATTTTCAAATCCATCAAATCCAACAGGTGCGGTTTATACTCGAGAAGAATTGCAAAGAATAGTTGATTTTGCAAAAAAACATGACTTATACATTATATCAGATGAAGTGTATAAGGAATTTACTTTTGATGGAACAAAACATGTTTCTATAATGGAATTTGAGGATAAAGAAAGATTTATAGTTGTTGATAGTATTTCAAAAAGATACAGTGGATGTGGAATGAGAATTGGGGTTTTTGCAACTAAGAATAAAGAATTGTATTCACAAGTAATGAAATTTGCACAATCAAGACTTTGTTCGCCTGTTGTTGAACAGTATGGAACTGTAGGAATATTGAATAATATTTCTGAAGAATATATGGAAAATGTAAAAAAAGAATATATGAAGAGAAGAGATATTGTTTATGAGGAACTTTCTAAAATTGAAGGATTATCTTTTGAGAAACCAAAAGGATCATTTTATGTTTCAGTTAAAGTACCAGTAGATAATACAGAAGAATTTATAAAATTTATGTTGAATGATTTTGATATAGATGGAGAAACTGTTATGGTAGCACCTTTAAATGGATTTTATGCTACTGAAGGAGCAGGACTTCAAGAATTAAGAATAGCATATGTTTTAGAACCATCAAAATTAAGAAGAGCATGTTATATTCTTGCTGAAGGAATTAAAGCTTATAATAATAAATAAAAAATAGCAACGATTTCGTTGCTATTTTTTAAATTTTATAGAGATAATATTTTTTTCTTCTTTTCTTATATAATTAAAATCATCACATAAATTTTTTATTATATGAAGTCCCAAACCTCCGCCTCTTGATAAAGATTGAGACAAGAAAAAATTGTCATCATTTAATTCGAGATATTCTTTTGGTATAGGATTACCAGAATTTTCTACTTGTAAATGTATTTCTTCATTATTAAAATAAATGTGTAATTTGCTTTTTTTTCCATATTTAAAAGAATTACTACCTATTTCGTCGACAGCCATTTGTAGTTTAAATATTAAATTATTATCATTTACTATTGACTTTACAAATTCCATAGCATTTTTGAGTTTTTCAATATTTAAATCTTCAACAGAGTACTTCATTTTCCACCTCTAAAATATTTTATAAGTTCAAAAACAAAAAATGTGAACAAATAAATGAATAAACCATTTAAAGTTCTTAAAATCCCTAAGTAAAGTGGTGTATGAAAATGCAGGAAAGTATCTAAAATTGACACTATTAACAATGTTCTAAAAAAAGAAACTATTATTCCCGTATTATTTAGATAATAAAAAGGGTATGATAAAAGTTCTTTTGTTCTTGGTCTTGCTATAAATATCTTTTCTATAATATCTCGCATTTTTCTTTCAAAGTTACTAACATAACTCCAGTTTCCACTTCTTAATATGTATATAATAGAAAAAAACATTATAAGTAATATAGTAATAAGATCAAATTTTTTTAAATTCTTTAACTTAAAATTTTTTAATTGGTTTATTATTTCAAATGAAAGTAAAGCTATTAATAGTACTTTTATACCTCTTAAAGAGTTTAATTTGTTTATTAATAAATAATCATATCCACTGAAGTATACCATAATTCCAAAAAAAATAGAAGAAAAAACTACCTTTAAAACATTTTTTTTAGAAATTTTATAATATACAATGAATGAAAAAATAGTTGCAGCTGTAACATAAGACCATGATTTAAATAATAATAAAGAAATTAAATAAATTATTGAAAAAAAAGGTAAATAAATATATATATTAAAGAATATTAAAAGAAAAAAAATATATTTTATTAAATGATTTGGTGAAAAATAAGATAAATCATTTATTGGTTTTTCATATTTTAAATTATTTTTAATTTTAAGTGTTAATTCATCTTTTCTTAATGTGTTTGGTATCCAAAAAACCTTTATTCTTCGCTCTTTTAAAGCTCTATGGAATCTTTGTACTATTATTTCATCATCGTATTTTTCTATTTCTTTTACTTTTATATAATGACAATATTTAAATTTATTTAGATCTAAAGCGGTTTCATTCTTTATTTTACTGAAATATTTATCAAAGTCAGAAAATTCTACTATAAATATTATATCATTATTTTTTATTAATTTATTTAAAAATTGTAAGTCATTTTTTTTTGAAATACTATTAAAATCTTTTAAAAAAACATAATTATTGTACTTATAATAAACGTAATTATTTAATTGAACTTTTTTAGGTTCAACAAATGAAAAGTATTTTGTATCACTTATATCTATAAATAAAGAGTAAAACGAAAAAAAAGACACAAATACTATAGAAATAATTATTATATATTTTTTTTTCATTATTTAATCCTTTTTATATTTTCAAAAACTTTTTCTAAATCAGAATAAAGAGGAGCATAAAAATCATATTTTTTATTTTTATAATCAAATTTTAAATTGTATGCATGTAAAAAAAATCTCTTTAAACCATATTTTTTTCTAAATATTTTATTGATTTCTTTATTTCCATAAAGATCATCGCCAATAATTGGGTGTCCAATATTTGAAAACTGAACTCTTATTTGATGTTTTCTACCTGTTAAAAGATGAACGTCTATATAAGAAAAAGTACCTTCGGGAAGATTTAATTCATCAATTAAAGAATAAGTTAATTTTGCATTTTTTTCATTAATTAAAGAGTTTAAAGTTCCTTTTGGTTTTAATTTTCCAAAAACTAAAGTTTTATAATACTTATCTGCTTTTCTTCCTGAGATTAAAGAACTTAAATCACGAGAAACCATTTTATTCTTTGCAATAACCAAAGTTCCAGAAGTTAATTTATCTAATCTATGAACAAGATGGGGTTCGAAAGGATTATTTGAATTTTTAGCATAATATTGCAATCCTTCTATTATAGTTACCATTTGTTCGCCTGTTCCAGGATGCATAGAAACTTTTGGAGGTTTATTTATTACAATGAAATCGTTATTTTCATATATGATATCGAATTTAAGTGGTCTTGCTTTCATTTCTGGTTTTTCTGGTCTTATAATATCTTCATTTTTTTCATTATAATATATTGAAATGATATCTCCTATTTTTATTTCATAATCATTTTTTTTAATTCTTTTTCCATTAACTTTTATATTTCCTTTTCTAAAAGATTTATATATAGCCCCTAATTTTATTTCTGAAAGATTATTTCTTATAAATTTATCTAACCTTTTATAATAATTTTTTTCATCAACTATTAATTGTTTTAACATTTTTTCCTCCAAATCAATTTTTAAAAATACATAGTGTATAATATCATATACAAGTTGTTTGTATTTTACAACTAAAAAATACTACTTTAATTATACAACAAAACATGGAGGTTTTTTATTATGTATAAGAAAACACTAGAAACTCTTTATAAATTTTTGGGTAAAGAATTATTAAAAAATGAAAATAGAAAGAAATTAGAAGAATCAATATTCAATAATTTAAAAACAGTATTGGATTTTAAAGAAATATATTCTTCTATAAAAGAATTAGAAAATTTTGAAGTTCAAAATTATTTATTAGAAATGTTAATGAGTAGTTTTTTTAATAAATTAAATATGGTTTATAAAGACAAAGAATTAATGTACGGTGAAAAAAAAATATCTATTGAATTAACTTCGAAAGCATTAGAATTTTTGATAGAAATAGCAGAGCTTTCAGAACCAAATACAGAATTGATATTTAATATTTTATCTAATGATATAGAATTAAGAGCAGAAGCAATAGCTTCAATTTTTTCAAATTCAAAAAATTTATGGGAAGAAGACGAAATTAATTCTTATTTAAAAAAACTAAAACCATTAACCCTTAAGTTTTTAATATTTTTATGTGAAGTAGAATTAACAACAACAGAAGAATTATTAAAAAAATTGAATTTAAAAAATAAAAAATCTGTATCAGCACTTGTTAGTGCTCTTTCGAGAAATGCACCAAAAGGAAAAGAAAAACTTGTTTTTAAAAATAACAATTCAATTAAAATTAATATGAAATATAAAAATATAATAATGAATGAATTAAAAAAAAGAGTTTAGTAAAATTGCTGAACTCTTTTTTTGTATTACTTCGGTACTATGAGTTAATTATAGTGTAATCATAAGTTAATTACAGTTCTTTTTTGATATATGTTAAAATATTAAATTTTTCAAAGGCTTTTAAAGACGTTTATTGATTAAAAAGAAACATTTTCTCTTTAATAATTAATAATCGTAAAATTAAATTAACTTACTTGCATTTTTAGAAATATTATGGTAGAATATCTCTGTATGGTTTGAAAGTTAGTTAAGTTAATTACACTTAACATTTTATTCAATCAAATTCATGTTTTTTCAAAAAATTCTCTAAGGGGGGAAAACGGATGAAGAAACTTTTTGTTCTTTTAACGGCATTACTCATGGTTACTGCTGTTTTTTCTAATGTTGTTAATCCAGACACTTATTTTAATGCAACAATAGGTGAACCGGATACATTAGACGTACATCAAGCTTATGATACGGCTAGTAGTGAAGTTATTTTTAATGTTTATGAAAACCTTGTTGAATACGATGGAGAAAGTATGTCTAAGTTTTTACCAAGACTTTCAACAGAAGTTCCATCAGTTGACAATGGATATTTAAAAGATGATGGTAAAACTTATGTTTTCCATATAAGAAAAGGCGTTAAATTCCACAATGGAAATGATTTAACTCCTTCAGACGTAGAATATACTTTTGAAAGAGCTTTATTAGCAGATCCAAGTGCAGGTCCTTTATGGATGGTTTTTGAAGCTTTATTTGGTTCAGGAACATATGATGTTGAATCAATGGTAAAAAAATATGCAGGTGTTGCATATAAAGATATGTTTGATGCTAAAGGTAATATTTTACCAAAATATAAAGATACATTAATTAACTTTTATAAAGATGTTATAGATCCTGTTGTAGAAGTTAAAGGCGACGATGTTTATATTCATTTAGCAGCTCCATTTGCAGCATTTTTAAATATAATTGCACAAGGTTCTTCTTGGGGAGCTATTCTTGATAAAGAATGGAGTGCAAGTATAGGTTTATGGGATGGAAATCCTGACGGATGGTGGAAGTATCACGATTGGAAAAAAGAAGATTCTCCACTTTATGCAAAAACAAATGGAACAGGTCCTTTCATGTTAGAATCATGGGATAGAACACAACAAAGAGTTACTCTTGTAAGAAATGATAATTATTGGAGAACACCTGCAAAACTTAAAAAAGTTATAATTGCTGGTATCGATGAATGGAGTACAAGAAAGGCTATGCTTGAAAAAGGTGAAGCAGATCAAATTTCAACTCCTGCAGAATTCCTTTCACAAGTAGAACAAAATCCAGATGTATTTGTTAAAAGAGGTCTTTCATCAGTATCAATTACAGCTCTTTCATTTAATTGGAGTGTAAAAGCAGATTCTAAATATATAGGTTCTGGTAAATTTGATGGACAAGGTATACCAACTAACTTCTTTGAAGATCAAAATGTAAGACTTGGTTTTGCTTACTCATTTGATTATCAAGCATTTATAAAAGAAGTATTAGATGGTGAAGGTTATCAAACACCAACAGTTCTTCCACAAGGATTCTTGGGATACAATGATAATCTACCTAAATTTAAATTTGATCTTAAATTAGCAACAAAATATTTCAAGAGAGCATATAGAGGTAAATTATGGCAAAGAGGATTCAAGATGACCATTCTTTACAACACAGGTAACAAAGCAAGACAAAAATCAGCAGAAATTTTAAGAGATAATTTAAAGAAAATCAATCCTAAATTTGATTGTGAAGTTAAAGGTGTTCAATGGCCAACATTCCTTGATGCAAGAAAAAATGGAAAAATGCCAGTTTATATAATTGGTTGGTTAGCTGATTATCCTGATCCACATAACTTCATCTTTACATATTATGATAGCAATGGAGATTATGGATCATACTATGGTGCTAACTTTGCAGAATTTGCAAATAAACCACAACCAGATTTTGGTGCAAAATCATTAAATAAAATGATTGAAGATGCAGCAAAACATCCTGATCCATCTGTAAGACAAAAACTTTATGAACAAATTCAAAAATTTGTAAATAAATATGCTGTAAGTATGCCACTTTATCAACCATATGGTTCAAGAGTACAAAGAAAATGGGTTAAAGGTTGGGTAAGAAATCCAATATGGCCAGGTACTAATTATTATCCACTTTATAAATCAGATAAATAATAAAAATTAAATACTTAAGGGAGGGGCGGTAGCCCCTTCCTTATTTTCTTTTTCAAGTTAATAAAACATTAACCGGAGGTGAAAAGTTTTGACGTCATATATCATTAGGAGGTTGCTTTTGTTACCACTAATAATGCTTGGGGTAACTTTAATTGTTTTTTCTATTATGCAACTTCTTGGTTCAGATCAACTTCTTTCAGCTTATGTGGATGCAAATGCAATTGATAAAATGTCTCCAGCTGAAATGGAAGCTGTAAAAGAGAAGTATGGATTAAATGATCCATGGTATATTAGATATGGAGTATGGTTAAATGGAATTTTACATGGAGATTTAGGATGGTCAATTGTTGGTAAAGATAAAGTTTCAAAAGCCATTTTAGAAAGATTTCCATATACAGTAGAACTAGCACTTTATGCAATACTTCCTATAATTGCAGGTGGTATTTGGCTCGGAATAAAAGCGGCAGTTCATCATAATAAATTTGCTGATCATTCAATAAGAATTTTTGCATTGATTGGTTGGTCGCTGCCTGATTTTGTCTTTGGTTTATTAATATTAATGATTTTTTATGTAGGATTGGGATGGTTCCCACCTGGAAAACTTGGAGTTAATGCAGAAGCAGTAGTAGCTTCTCCTGAATTTCATAGATATACGAAATTATTAACTATAGATGGATTATTGAATGGGAGACTTGACATTTTTTGGGATGCATTGAGACATCTCATAGGACCTATATTAACAATGGCTTATTTATGGTGGGCTTATCTTCTTAGAATTACAAGAGCTTCTATGCTTGAAGTTTTAAGGAAAGATTATATAAGAACAGCAAGAGCAAAAGGACTTTCTGAAAATGTTGTTATTAACAAACATGCAAAGAAAAATGCTTTAATTCCTGTTACTACAGTTGCTGGTCAAATGGTTATAGGTCTTCTTGGTGGTGCTGTTATAGTTGAAACTGTTTTTAACAGACCAGGAATAGGTAGATTTGCAGCACAAGCTGCACAACAATTAGATTATGGTTCAATAATGGGTAGTCTATTGTTCTCTTCTGGAATACTCGTTTTTGGTAATCTTGTTATTGATATAGTCTATGCAATTGTAGATCCAAGAATTAGATTAGGGTAGGTGAGAATTGATGAATAATGAAGAAATAAAAAGAATGCTGAGAAAATTTTATAAAAATCCATCTGCCATGTTTGGTTTATTTTTATTAATTGGTTTTATAATAATAGGAATATTGGCACCTGTTCTTGCACCTGTTTCAATACCTAATGATTCAGATTTAGAAGATATTTCAAATTATTTAGCAAATTATACAGAAGATAAAAAACAAGATATATTGGATTCTTTTCAATCTTATTATGAATTATCATATGATTTTTATTTAACTGATTATGATACTATAATGGATTTAAAAGATAAATTAATTAAATATAAAAGCAATAAATTATCAAAGAAAGATTTTTCTGAATTTTTATTAAGTCTTGCAGATGAATATATAATTGATCAAAGTTATGTTGATCAATTAAACAGTGGAGATAAAAAAGTTATTAATGAATTAAATTCATTGGTAAAGACTTATGAAACAAAGAAAAAAGAAGCTTCAAAGGAAAAATCAAGAATAGAACAATTAAGTAATTCAAAAAATTTTGAAAGTGATGCTCATAAGATATACAATGAGCTTTATAAAAGTTATGTAAAATCCATAAATTTTGATCCATATTTAATGCCTAATGTAACACTTTCATCAAAACCTGAACCACCTTCAAAAGATCACCCTTTTGGAGTTAGTAATGGTAAAGATATATATTATGGAGTTATTTGGGGAGTTAGAACAGGATTTAAAATTGGATTAATTGTTGTTATTTCTGGAACAATAATAGGTTTATTTATAGGATCTATTTCTGCTTATTTTGGTGGCTGGATAGATGAAGTATTAATGAGAATTACAGATATTTTTATGTCTATTCCATTTTTACTTGCTGCAATGGTATTAACTACAATTCTTGGAACAGGATTGGATAAAGTTATGATTGCACTCGTTGTGTTTGGTTGGATGGGAACTGCAAGGCTTATAAGAGGTAATATTTTACAAACAAAAAATGAACAATATGTACTTGCTGCAAAAGCACTTGGAGTATCTGATGCAAAAATAATAGTTAAACATATATTACCAAATACAATTTTCCCTGTAGTTGTACAGGCTTCTATGAGAATTGGTTCAATGGTTATAACAGCTGCTGGTTTGAGTTTTCTTGGTGTTGGTGCTCCTCAAGGTTATGCTGACTGGGGTTCTGTTTTAACTTATGCAAGAGATTGGATGCTTGGTGGTGGAAGTAATGCATTACAATATTGGTATACAATAACCTATCCAGGTATAGCAATGGTTCTTTTTGTTCTTGCATGGAATCTTGTTGGTGATGCATTGAGAGACATCTTTGATCCAAAACTCAGAATGTAAGGAGGTTTGTTATGTCGACAAAAAAAGATGAACCAATCTTAAAGGTTAGAAATTTAAAAACATATTTTAAAACTGAAGACGGAATTGTAAAAGCTGTAAATGGATTATCTTTTGATTTATATCCAGGTGAAACATTATCTATTGTTGGTGAATCTGGATCAGGTAAATCAGTTACATCATTGAGTATAATGAGACTTTTGGATGAAAATGGATTTATTCCAGAAGGAGAAATTATATATAAAGGAAAAGATATAACAAAATTTTCTGATAAAGAAATGAGACACGTTAGAGGTAATGAAATTTCTATGATTTTCCAAGAACCAATGACAGCATTAAATCCTGTTTTTACAATAGGAGAACAAATGATGGAAATGATGGAACTTCATATGAATTTAAAAGGGAATGAAGCTAAAAATAGAGCTATTGAACTTTTAAGAAAAGTTGGAATACCTGAACCAGAAGAGAGAGTTGATCAATATCCACATGAACTTTCTGGAGGTATGAGACAAAGAGCTATGATTGCTATGGCACTTTCTTGTAATCCTGAAGTTTTAATAGCAGATGAACCTACAACAGCACTTGATGTTACTATACAAGCACAAATTCTTGAATTAATGAAAGATTTGCAAAAAGAATATGGTATGGCTATTATTTTTATAACACATGATCTTGGTGTTGTTGCTGAAATATCTGATAGAGCAGTTGTTATGTATGGTGGTGAAGTTGTTGAAAGTAGTGATATAATAACTGTTTTTAAAAAAACAAAGCATCCATATACATGGGGATTAATGAATTCAATCCCAAAGATAGAAGAAGATGTTGAAAGACTTTGGGCAATTCCAGGAAATGTTCCAACTCCTTTAAACTTTCCAAAGGGATGTAAATTTTCAAATAGATGTTTTTTAGCAGATGAAAAATGTAAAAAACAACAACCTGAATTAGAAGAAATTGAAAATGGTCATATAGTTAGATGTTGGCATGTTGATAAATTGGTTAAAGAAATTCAAAAGGTAAAGGGGGAGAATAAATAATGGCTGAAAAAAAGATTTTACTTGAAGTTGAAAATTTAAAAAAATACTTCCCCGTAAAAGCAGGAGTTTTTAAAAGAGTAGTTGCACAAGTAAAAGCGGTTGATGATATATCTTTTAAGGTATATGAAGGTGAAACATTAGGATTAGTTGGAGAATCTGGATGTGGAAAAAGTACGAGTGGTATGTCAATTTTAAGACTTTTAAATCCAACTTCAGGAAGAATTTTGATAGAAGGGCATGATACAACACCATGGTTTATGAATTCTTTTGAATCAAAAAAATATATAAAGAAAACTTATGTTGAAAGATTTGATGAATTAAAAAACAAATTAGGAAATGAAAAAAAAGTAATAGAAACACTTGAAAAAGATGTTGATAAAAAATATGCAAAAATATATTTTAAAGATGGATATCATGGTTTACATGAAGAAATGTTATCTAATATACATGAAAAAAGACTTTTCTTTAGAAAAAATGCTCAAATAATTTTTCAAGATCCTTATTCATCATTGAATCCTCGTATGAGAATTAAAAATATAATTGCCGAAGGTATGATTACTCATGGAATTGCTGATTCAAAAGAAGCAACTGAAATAGTTGGAGATTTATTGGAAAAAGTTGGTTTATCAAGAGAATATTTATATAGATATCCTCATCAATTTTCAGGTGGTCAAAGGCAAAGAGTAGGAATTGCAAGAGCACTTGCTTTAAAACCAAAGTTAATAGTTGCTGATGAAGCGGTATCTGCTTTAGACGTTTCTGTACAATCACAAATTTTAAATTTAATGTATGATTTACAAAAAGAATTTAATCTTACATATGTTTTTATTGCACATGATCTTGCTGTTGTTAAGCATATAAGTGATAGAATTGCTGTAATGTATCTTGGTAAAATAGCTGAATTGACTTCAAAAGAAGAACTGTTTGATAATCCATTACATCCATACACAGTATCTTTGATGTCAGCTATTCCTATGCCAGATCCAGAATACAAGAAAGAAAGAGTTATTTTACAAGGAGATGTTCCAAGTCCATTAAATCCTCCTTCAGGATGTAGATTTCATACAAGATGTCCAATAGCAAAAGATATTTGTTCTAAAAAAGAACCACCATTAAAAGAAATTAGTCCAGATCATTTTGTTTCTTGTCATTTTCCAGGAGAATTTAAAGTAAAACTAAAATAATTGAAAAAAGAAGTGTTCTAAGAACACTTCTTTTTAATTTATTAAGTTAAAAATAATTAATTCTACATCGGAAATTAAATTAAGAGCTTTTTCTTCAGAATCAGAATTAACTAGTATATAAAACTTTATCTTTGGCTCTGTTCCTGAAGGCCTTGCTATTAACTTTATACTTCCATATCTTAATTCTATTACATTGGATTTTGGAAGATTATTGTGTCCTTTGTTATAATCAATAGTTTCTAAAAGTCTAAAAGAACTTATTTTTATTGGAGGTTCATTTTTTATTTTTTCCATAATATTTCTTATTTTTTGAGCTCCAGAATATCCTTCAAAGGTAAAAGTCATTAATTTTTCTTTATAATATCCATATTTTTCATACAATTCATTTAAGTACATCTTCAAAGTTTTTTCTTCTTTTTTTAATTCTGAAGCCATAACAGAAATTAAAGCTGAAGCAATTACAGCATCTTTATCTCTTGCATGTTCATTTGCTAAGTATCCATAACTTTCTTCGAATCCAAAAATAAATTTATTTTTTCTATTGAATTTATATTCTTCTATTTTTTCTCCTATAAATTTGAATCCCGTTAGTGTTTCATCAACTGATACATTAAAATGTTGAGCAATTGGCTTAATCATATCTGTAGAAACAATAGTTTTTACTATTATTCCATTTTGAGGTAATAAGTTGTGTAACTTTAATTTTGAAAGAATAAAATGTGAAAGCATAATTCCCATTTCGTTTCCATTAAAAGAAATATAATCATTATTATATTTTTCGAAAACTCCAATTCTATCTGAATCTGGATCTGTTGCTAAAACAATATCAGCATTACTTTTTTTTGCGAGACTTAGTCCAAGTTTAAAGGCTTCTTTTTCTTCAGGATTTGGTGATTTTACTGTAGAAAAATTTATATCTCTTTTTGCTTGTTCTTCAACTATTTCAATATTAAAATCTAATTTTTTTAAAATTTCAGAAACTGGTTTGAATCCAGTACCATGCAAAGGGGTATACACTATTTTTAAATTATTGTTTATTTCTGGAACTAATGTACGAACATAACCTTCAACTTCATCTATATAATTATTGTATACTTCATTATCTAATTCAATTATTTTTTCATTGTTTATACCTTCTTCATATTTTATAATGTTTATATCTTTAAAATAGTCTAGTTTATTCACTTCTTCAATTATTTTTTCAGCGATATTTGGTACTGCTTGGACACCATTTGAAGTATATACTTTATACCCATTATATTCTGCTGGATTGTGGCTAGCAGTAATAACTATTCCACCATCAGCTTTAAGATATCTTACAGCGTAAGATAAAATAGGTGTTGCTGTTGGTTCAGAAAATAAATATACATTTATTCCATTTGCTGCAAATACTTGTGCTGCATTTTTTGCAAAATAATCAGACTTATTCCTTGTATCATAAGCTATTACTATTGAAGGAAAATCTTTTATTTTTTTTAAGTAATTTGCAAAACCTTGTGAAGCTCTTGCTACAGTATAAAAGTTCATTCTGTTACTACCTATACCTATTTTTCCTCGCATTCCACCTGTTCCAAATTCCAAATCTTTATAAAATCTATCTATTAATTCATTTTCATTAGATTTTATAGTGAGTAATTCATTTTTTAAAGAATCATCAACATTATTTAGCCAAAGATCAAAAGTTTTATAAGATTTTATTTTTACATCATCCATTTTTATCACCTCGTATAATACACTCTTATAAATATATTATACTCCAATAAAAAAATTTTTTCAAAAATGTTGTAGAATTAAATATTATTAATTAGCACTTGCACCAAAAATCATACCACTTAAAAATGGAATTAACCACATAAGCCAAACAAATAAACTAAATTTATGGAAATTTTTTATCCAAGTTTCATTATTTTTTATAAAAACAACACTTCCCCACAATGCATGAATTAACATTAAAAATATTGCAAGTAATCCAGTTATTTTATGAAATGGTTGTGGATGTTCTGAAATCATAGACATTAAAGTTGTTCCTGTAGTATCAAAAAATAGACCAATCCAAAATAAAATTAAGAATTTTTTTGTTAATCTACCTTTTAATTTCTCTCCCCAAACTCCCCAAGAATAAAAAATGAGAGCTAATACTATAGTTATGATTGCTGATAATAACATTTTTATACACCTTCCTTATTTAAAAGTATTTTTTTTAATTTTGAATATTCTATAAAATTCCAAGTTGCAGTTGCCATTAAATTTTGAAGTATGAATTCAGGATTTTTTAGCTTTGTTTTATTAGAAATTAATGTAATTACTTTTTTTATCATAGAAGATCTGATTTGAGGAATATTATTTAATGAATTATTTTTCCAAAAATCTTTATAAGTTTTTTGATAAGTACATAAAACTTCATATAAATCATCTAAAAATTTTTCTTGGTTTAAATATTTTTTTTCATTTAACAAATATATACTTTCTTTCCAATACTGTTCCATTAATTTTATTATTAAAGCATCTTTGTTTTCAAAATAATTATAAATCGTTCCAATTGAAATTCCAGATTCTTTTGCAATTTTTCTAATACTCAAACTATTTATTCCTTCATTATTTATAATAATTTGAGATGTTTTAAATATAATATCAAGTGGTTTTTTAATAATTTTAGGCATAAAATTCCTCCATGGATATTTTTTTGAACAACGTTCAAAAAAAGAATAACATTATTTTGTTAAAAATAAGTTTCTATTTGATAAAAATGTTATAATTTATATGGAGGTGTATTTTTATGAATATAAAAAATAAAGTAAAAGAGATTCAAAAAAATTCCATAATAATAGATGCGCATTTTGATTTATTAATGGATGTTCTTAGAAAAAGAGAAAATGGAAGAATAAATATAATAGAAAGCGATTATTTGAAAAAGTTTAAAAAAGGTGGAATAAATATAATTGTATCTTCAATATTTATAGATAATAAATTCTTACCAGAACAGGGATTAAAGAGAGCTTTATTACAAATAAGCGCTCTTTATCAAGAAATAAAAGAATCAAATAATAAGGTTATATTGTGTAAAAATTATGATGATATAATGAATACAATAAAAAAAGATAAAATAGGAATACTACTTTCTTTTGAAGGTGTAGAACCAATAGGAAATGATTTGAATTTATTAGATATTTTTTATGAACTTGGTGTGAGAATGGCAGGAATTACTTGGAGTAGAAGAAATTATGCTGCAGATGGATGTCATTTTGATAAAAAAGTAGAAGGTAAAAAAGGTGGATTAACAGATTTTGGAGTTGAATTAATAAAAAAAATGGAAAAAATGAATATGATTATTGATGTTAGTCATATAAATGATCAAGGGTTTTGGGATATTATAAATTTTTCAAAAACTCCCATAATTGCATCACATTCAAATGTTAGGACTTTATCTTCTTCTATGAGAAATTTAACAGATGAACAAATAAAGGCTATTGCAGAAAGAGATGGTGTAATAGGAATGAATGGAAACAGTATTTTTATATCAAATTCAAATCCGTCTATTGATACTTTTATAGATCATGTTGATTATATTGTTAATTTGGTTGGTATTGAACATGTTGGAATTGGTTTTGATTTTTGTGATATGTTTAGAAATGAAAATTCAAAAACTTTTGATGTTATAAAAGGTCATGAAGATATAGGAAAGTTTATAGAAAAACTATTAGAACACGGATATAATGATAAAGAAATAAAATTAATACTTGGAAATAATTTTTTGAGAGTATATAAAAATATTTTAAATTAAAATAATATTGGAGTTGATAGTATGAAAAAAACAAACTATTTAAAAAAGGCTAAACCATATATATTGACTGTAATAATTTTGATTTTTTTTAGTTATGTTATTGACAATATTTACTTTGAAAATGAATTAAATGAAATAAAAAAATCCTATATTAGTCAAGCGAATTTTTTTGCGGAATCATTAGTTTCAGGATATTTTCAATGGGATGAAATGTATAATGCAGTATTAAATAATGATGTTGAAGATATAAATAAAATTATAAAGGATTTAAAAAAAACATATAAAAGTGTTTTATTTTTTAAAATAATTGATAAAATTCCACCTAAAAAAAATTATGAAATTACAAGTGATAATAAAGACTTAATTTTTATTTTTAAGATATCAGATGATTTTAAGGATAAATTTATAAAAAATAGAGTAGTTTTAATAAAAGTAAATTCTGAATATATACTCAATAAAATTGATTTAAAGAGAATAAGAATAGCTTTTTCTAATAAAAATTTTGTTTATAATCTAAAATATAAGAGAGTTTTTTCATCTTTTGATATAATAATTTATGTTATGGCTGTTATTTTTACTATTATTATTATTTTGATTTTTCAAGGAAATAATCAAAAAAAGATAATGGAATCTATTAATTTGCAAAAGAGATCTTTAAAAGAAATAAGTGATTTGACAAATTATCTTTTAAAAATAGAAAATGAACCATCATATGATTATTTAATAAAAAAAGGAGTAGAGATAATACCTGGTGCTCAAGCTGGAAGTATTTTAATGAAAGCAGGTGAAGAATATAAGTATGTTTCATGTTTTGGATATAATTTTAAGGAACTTTCTAAGATAACTTTTAAAGCAAATGAATTAATACAAGGAGAAGATATAAAAATAAAAATAATAAAAAAAATTCATTCAGCCAATAAACAAACTCTTAATAAAAAAAATTTTGATATTTTAGATAAAAATGGAAAAACAAAAAAAATAAAATCTACACTTTTTATACCAATAATTATTGAAAATGAAATATTAATTTTTATAAACTTAGATAATTTTGAATCTGAAGATGCTTTTAATCAAAATTCAATAGAAATTGCTAAAATTTTTTCTAATCAATTATCTGCTTTGCTTAGAAGAAAGAAAATCGAAGAATACTTAAAATATGCAGCAAATCATGATACTCTTACCAAGCTTCCAAACAGGAGAATGTTTGAATTAGAATTTGAAAAAATGATTTCATTAGCTAAAAGAGAACAAAAGAAAATTTGTTTACTTTATATGGATTTAAAAAAGTTTAAAAATGCAAATGACAAGTATGGACATAAAGCAGGAGATTTGGTTTTAAAAACTGTAAGTAAAAGATTAAAAAAAATACTTAGAAAAAGTGATTTAATTTCAAGAATTGGTGGGGATGAATTTATTATTTCTTTGTATAATTGTAAGAATTATATAGATTTTGTTGAAAGGGCTATAAAAGAAGTAGAAAAAGATATATTTTTTGAAGATAATAAAATAAATGTTTCAGGAAACTTTGGTATTGCTATTTTTCCAAAAGATGCAAACACGGTAGATAGTTTGATTTTAGAAGGAGATATAGCAATGTATAATGCTAAAAAGAAAGGATTAAAGTATTTTTTAGCATCACAAAATAAATTTATATAGTGTCTTTAAAATAAACAAGGTGGCTGAGCTACCCGCGGCACACGAAAAACACCACTTATGGCTGCTACCTTCCGGTCCTGACCAGGTTCGTAGGTATTCGTTGCGCGGGACCCAACCACTTGTAATTGATCCTAAAACATTATATCACATTTATCAAAAAAATCAATACCTATGGTATCTTCTGCTAGTTACAACTACATTAACTTCATGATTATTTATTGTTTCAATATATTTTTCATCCTTTGGTAGTGCTGGAGGAACAACAATTTTTTCTATCTTCCATTCAATAATTTTTTTTATTACAAAATCACTGTTAACTGGAGAGTCAAATATCAAAGTTCCTTTTTCAAAAGTATCGCCAGCTTCTTCAACTATTTCTTCAAGAACTTTTAAGGCTACTTTCCTGTTTAAAGCATTTTGTACTCCTGAATAAATTTTATTATTTTTTACATATACTATTGTATCAGAACGGTGTAACTTTGCCACTTCAAATCCAATAGTTTCAACATCAGGTAAATCAGCTTCAATTTTTTTATACTCTTGTTTTACAACTAAATCTCCATCTACAAAGTATTCATAATTCATATTTATTTCTTTTTTATTTATTTTAAAAATCATTGGTTTATAACCAAGAAAATGATCAATATTTGGTTCAGAAGAAGTGATTATACCATCTAATTTACTATTTTTTAATTTTTTAACCATTTCAACATCTTCTGTATAAACAATTCCACCTCTTAATTGATCTAACATACCATAAAACTTTTTAATATCCTCATTTGATGGATTTAAATAAGCAAAAACAAAAACTCCTTTTTTAGAAAAAGCCAATAAATTACCTTTAGTCTTTACAGCAACACTATATAATAATTTTACATCTTTTAAAATTCTTAAGGTTGGAGATTTATGTGTGGTTAAATTAATAACATTATCAAACAAGCTTTCGCCATTAACAAATTTTAATAAAGTACCTTCTTGCAATGGATTAGAACCATATCTAAGCATTCCTAAAATTTCAAAAAATTCATGTTCATACTTTTCTGAGGCAAATAATTCTGAAAAAACTTTGTGTATATTAGAATCATATTTTGAACAAGAATAAAAAGCTTTAAGAGATAACTTTCTTCTATTATGAAGTGGAAAATCTCCACATTCTTCAATGCTGTCTATTATAGTGTTGTAATCTTCAGGATCAACAACTGGAATTACATCTCTATAATTTTTTGCAGCAGCTCTTAAAAGTGCAAATCCGCCAATATCTATATTTTCTAAAAGTTCTTTTTCATTTGTTGTATTTCTTGCTACTTCATCAAAAGGATAAAAATTAACAACAACCATATCAACTTTTGGTATATCATATTCGATGATTTCTTTTTCTTGATTTTTATTACCATCAACAGCAAGAACACCACCAAATAATTTTGGATGCAAAGATTTAACTCTTCCATTTAAAATTTCTGGAAATTTTGTATAATCAGACATTTTAGTAACTTTTATACCTTTTTCTTCTAAATAATTTGCTGTTCCACCTGTACTTATTATTTCAACATTATTTTCATATAAAAATCTTGCAAATTTTTCTAAGCCGTTTTTGTTATAAACAGAAATTATTGCTCTTTTTATATTCATATAAAAACCTCCTAATTTTTTTATTTTATTATACCATTTTTATTTTAATTTTTGTTTTCAACATATTTTTAATTAATAAATAAAAAATAGAAATAGCTAAGCTATTTCTATTTATAATATTCCAAGATATTTATTTGTTTCCCAATCAGTAACTGCTGCATCAAAAAGTCTACATTCTTTTTCTTTTATTTCAATAAATTTTTTAAAAATATGTTCTCCTAAAACATCTTTTATAAATTCATCATTTTTTAAGCATTCAAGAGATTCTTTTAATGAACTTGGAAGTTTTTTTATGCCAAGTTCCATCTTTTTATCTTCTTTCATTTTATATATATTTTCAACAACAGGTTCTGGTGGAAGAATTTTTTCTTTAACTCCTTTTAAACCAGAAGCAAAAATAACAGAAAAAAGAAGATAAGGATTGGCTGTTGGATCAGGACTCCTTAATTCAATCCTTGTACCCTTTCCTCGTGAAGCAGGAACTCTAATCAAAGCTGTTCTGTTAGAAGCAGCCCATGCAACATTAATTGGAGCTTCATATCCTGGAACTAATCTTTTATAAGAATTTATAGTAGGATTTGCTATTGCGGTTATAGAGTTTATATGTTCAAATATACCTCCAATAAAGTACTGCAACTCTTGACTCAATTCGTATTTCTTGTTTTTATCATAAAAAATATTTTCGTCATTTTTAAATAAACTCATGTTACAATGCATTCCAGAACCATTTATTCCAAAAAAAGGTTTAGGCATAAAAGTTGCATGCATACCTCTAAGTAAAGAAATTGTTTTAACAACAAGTTTAAATGTTTGTATATTGTCTGCTGTTTCCAAAATTTTATCATATGTAAAATCAATTTCATGTTGTGATGGAGCTACTTCATGATGAGATGCTTCAACATTTAATCCCATTTCTTCAAGTGCTTCAACAATCATTTTTCTAGTTTCTTCTCCATGACCTATTGGAAGTAAATCAAAGTAACCACCTTTATCCATCAACTCGAGTTTTGGATTTCCTTTTTCATCTCTTGGAAGAATAAAAAATTCTGGTTCTGGTCCAGCATATCCAATATACTCTTCATCTCTTAATTTTTTTACTATTCTTTTTAAAACAGACCTAGGATCACCTTCATAAGGTTTGCCATCTGGTTTATAAACATCACAAACAAATCTTCCAACCTTTCCATTTTCCAATGTCCATGGAAGAATTGTGAATGTAGAAAGGTCAGGAATGAGATACATATCTGATTCATCTATTCTTGCCATTCCCTCAATGGAAGAACCATCAAACATAACCTTCCCATCTAAGGCTCTTTCTATTTCATCTGCTGGAATCTCCACATTTTTTAACATACCGTTTATATCGGTAATTTGAAGCCTTATAAATTTTATTTTTTCTTCGACTATTTTTTTTAAAATTTCCTCTCTGGTCATAAAACACCCTCCTTATTCCCCGTAATAAATAAACTATAATCTATTATTGGGTATCATAAGTTAAAATGAAGTTTCTGTTTTTTTAAATTAAATAGAATATCTTCCTGGAGCTTTTGCAAAAAGTCTTGCGTTTTCAACATGATCTAAACCAAGTATATATCTTGTAAATCTTTCAACACCTATACCACAACCAGCGGTTGGTTTTAATATACCTTCTTTTGCTAAACTTAAATATTCTTCAAACATTTTTGATGAAGTTCTCTTTAAATCCATTCTTTTTATTATTTGATCATATTCATGTTCTCTTTCACCACCGGAAATACCTTCTCCAAAACCTTCAGGAAAGATTAAATCAAAATCAAGAAGAACATCTGGATTTTTCATATCTTGTTTATCATAAAATTCTCTTTCAAGTAAAGGCATGTCAATGAGCCAAAATGGTTCTTTTGATTTTTTTGAAAGTATTTTTTCATAATCTTCTCCATAAGTACTTTTAGCTTCTTTTACAGTTATTTTCTTAAAAGGTTTATTCAAAAAATCAAGTGATGGATGATATTTTTCAATTATTTCTGGGTAACTATCTTTTAATGTATTAACAGTATACTTTATAGCTTCTTCCATAATATCCATTATTTCATCACGAGTTGCTCCAAGTTTTTCCATATCGATTTGAACAAATTCAACAAGATGTCTTCCACTGTCATAATTTTCTTCAGTTTCGAGTCTTAAATTTGGAGAAACAGAATAAATTTTTTCATGAACAAGTGTACTTATTTGCTTATGAAGAATCATAGATTTAGTTATAGAATATGTTTTTCCATAATAATTAATATCAGCATTAAAAACTGGATGGTTTAGTGGATCAGTCATTGGTGAAATAATTACAGGTAAAATTTCAATAAAACCTTTTTCATCTAAAACATGCCTTACACTTTTCAAAATTTGACTTTGTATAAAAGTTACATCTTTAAAAAAATTTCCATCAGTATATTTTTTTACTAATTCTAAACTATCTACTTTTTTCATATTGATTCCTCCCTTAATTTTATATCAAAGCCCCAACTTTGATATTTATTTGAAGTAATTTTGGGGATTACTTCAAATACCCGGGTATAAATAAAAAACCGATGCTTATTAAGCATCGGCAATTATATGTCAAAACAGACAGCGTGTCATTGCCGACGCTGTAAATTATTATTATTATTAAATTGTACATTTGATTTAATTTTTGCAATTAATGAAAAATATTTCATATTAACCACCCTTGTTATCGTTAATTAATTTTCTAAATTTTAGCATAAAAAAAATATTTTGTCAAGTAATATTTTTTTAGTAGTAAAAAAATATCTTTACAAAGAATATTTTATATGTTATAATAATAGTTGTAAATATGGCCCCATAGGATAACGGTTAATCCATCGGATTCTCAGTCCGAGAATCGGGGTTCGATTCCCCGTGGGGCTACCAGTCAGCATACATGTATTCATATAACGAACTGCTCTCATAATTGAGAGCAGTTTTTTGATATATTTATGTAGTTTATATATAAACAAAAGTTAAAAGATTAAAAGAAATTAGATGTCTTATCTTCTTTAATTCCCCAAAAATCTTTCATTAGCCATCTAGGATTATTACTTTTAAATATTATTACTGAGTCTAAATCTTTTCTTATATATCTATTTAATTCAGCATGAAGCTTTTCAAGTTGAGCTTTGTCTATTTCTCCTTCAAAAACAGATTTTTGTACATGATTTAAATATTTTTTACATATTTTAAATGAATTATTTAATATTCTTTGACCCTTTTTATTATCTTCTTCTATGTTTATATCATAAATTAATATTACATACAATATTTATCACCACCATATTTTGAATCCTTCATATTTTGTATCTTCTGTTACGTGTTTTTCTAATTTATAACATTCTAATCTAAATAATCTTCTATAAGATACTTTTTTATTAAGTTTTTTGTGTTTTATTGTTTGTTTTAATCTTTCATCAAATTCTTTTAATATAATTTTTTTTGCAGAGTCTTTTAATATTATATGATTAAACTCTTCTATAAAAGATTCATGTGTTATCATATTTTTATTTAATAACGAAAATATCAATCTATCTCCAACAATAGGTTTGAATATTTCTGATATATCTAAACTTAAGCTATATCTTCTTTCACTTGGAGAGTGTAAAAAACTTATAGTAGGATCTAAATGAGTATGATATATTTCGGTGAGAGTTGTAGTATATATTAATGAATTTATAAATGAAATTAATGAATTTATCCAGTTTTTTGGAGGGTGTTTTTCTCTTTTTTTGAAATTTATATTTTGATTTATAAAAAAATCCCATGTAGAATAATATATTTTTCTTATATTACCTTCTATTCCCATCAATTCTTCAATTGAATTTACATTATTAATTTTCTTTCTTAAAAAATCTATTTCTTTTATTTGAAATTCTAGAGTAATACCTTTTCTATTATAATATTTTAAATTTCTGCTTATATTAAAACTTGCTGAATTTATAAATTCTTTTGCAATTAATAATCTTTTGTGAAAGTTTAAATGATTTACAGCTTGCTTTAAGTGAACATCACCAGACAATAAATTTTCTCTTGGATAAAAACTTCCCGAATAATATCCATAGTAATTAAAAAAATGTACAGTTATGTTATTTTGAAATAAAAAATTAGTAAGTTTTGAATTAAAAGATATTTCTCCAAATACATATATTTGATTTACATCTTCTACTGGAATATATTTTGATGTTCGAGTATTTTTTATAATTAATGAATTATCTCTTCGTTTTAATTCTCCGTTAGAAAATAAATAATAAGACCTTTTCATAAAATCACCTCTTATATATAGCAATATTCATAATATGCACATTTTTTACATATTTTGTTATCTTTTATTACATTAGGTATTTTTTTATTATTTATTATTTTATATATTTCATATATTTGTTTTTCAATTATAATATAATCATTTTTATCTAAATTTATTTCTTTTCTTATATATAACTTTGGATATTCTAATATACCTTTTATATCATTTAATCCATATTTTGTTAATATATACAAATAATATTTAATTTGCATAATATTAGCTTCTTCAAATGAATTGCTTTTTTTTATTTCATGTATTGTTTTATTTCTTTTTATATAATCTATGTTTATATTGTCTATAAGATAATTTTTCTTTTGATTGCTATAGGATTCTTCTTCTATTATTTTACCTATTTTTACATTAATGTTTTCATCTTCAAAATTTAAATTATGAGAAAAAAGCCAAAGCTTTCTCTTGCAAATATTAAAGTAATATATATGCATTCCAGACAAATTTTTTATTTTTCGTCACCACCTAAAAAACATTAGATAAATTCAAGTTTTATATTGAAAATATTATATAAATATGGTAATATTAAAATAGGATTTTTAAAATGTTTTATTTATATTAATTTCTGAAAAAAAAATAATCATTTACATTATAATAAAATTATACTATTAATAAAAGAAAAATCAAAATGAAAGTGAGGTGAAAAAAATGAGGTTTAGATTATTTTTTGAATTAGAAAATAAAGAAATGCCTTTAGATTATAGACGGATTTTTATGAGTTTTATAAAAAAGAGTTTTACAGAAAAAGATGTTAGTATTTTAAAAAAATATTATAATGAAAAAGATTCTATACAAAAACATTTTTCTTTTGGTATAAATTTTGGAAAATGTAAATTTGAAAACCAAAAAATTAAGATGGAAAATAATAAATTTTTTATGGTTTTAAGTTCGTTTGATAATGAATTTGCAATTAATTTTTATAATTCTATTTTAAACATGAAAACCCAAAAATTCCCTTTACCTAATTCTAATTCTATGACTTTATTTAATATAAGTTTAGAAAAAGAAAAATGGATAAATAAGAATGAAATATATTTTAAAATCATGAGTCCAGTTATAATAAGAAAACATGAAAAAAAAGATAATAAAGATTTTTATTATACTTTGGACAATAAAGAATCAATTAATATTTTAAAAGAAAATATTAAATATACTTTATTAAAATCAGAATATAATAATTTAGTTAAATATGTAGATAATCTCAAAATAGATATAGTTAATTTTAAGAAGACAATAGTTTTAAATTATTCTGCTAAAATTCCTGTTACGTTAGGTGTGATCAAAGTAAAAGGGAATGAAATGATATTAGATTATTTATATAAATCTGGAATTGGAAGTAAAAGAAGTAATGGATTTGGATTAGTAGAAATTTTATAAAAAGGGGGTGTTAATAATAAGTACTATAAGATTAGAAATGAATGATTGGCTATATAATGCAGGATTAGTTGGACTTTATAATATTTTAAATCATAGTAATGCAAGTTCTTTAAAAAAAAATAATAATGGATTTGAATTTGATATTGAAGAATTAGATAACTTTGAAGAGAAATATTTTGAATATTTTATGGATAAATATCAATATATTTTACCTTATAATAAATTTGAAAGTTTATCAAATTATTTGAATAATTTTGAAGAAAAGTACTTTAAAGAAAATAGTGAATTTATAGGAGATATAAACGATTATATAGGTTTATTGAAGAAAAAACTAACTTCAAATTCTTATTCAAACACGTATCCTTTATTAAAAGATTTAGATATTGATTTTTTTGAAGAAGGAAAAAAATTAAAAAAAATAAAATTTAAAAAAAATGATACAGATGAAGAAAAATTAAAAGTCATAAAAGAAACAGTTGAATCTCTTATTTTAATTAATAGTAAGTTAAAAGAAAAAGTAGTAAAAAAATACTTATGTTCTAAGGACGTAATTTATAATATAATAAATAATTTTTGGAACAATATTAGTATTTTACATAAACAAAATAATAAGAATGATCATTTTCTTCAATTTAAAAATGATTTTGTAGATACAACTTTAAATTATTTAAAAAAAGATATAAGTAAAGCTAAATATAATTGTTGTGTTTGTGATAGAAAAATAACAAAATTATCAAAGCCAGAATCATTTGATTTGGTATGGATTAATAAAATTGGTGTAGATCAAAATAGAAAAAGTTCTCATTTTTGGAATTTTAATAATACTTCTTATATATGTCCTGTATGCAATTTGGTTTATGCATGTGTTCCAGCAGGTTTTAATAATTATTATGGAAAAGGTATATATATAAATAAAAATAATAATTTTAAATCATTAGTTGAAAGTAATAATATTTCTTTTAAAAAAGATGAGGGAATACATTCTTATTTTGATTTAGAAAACTTTACTTATAGAAATATTCTTAATTCTTTAGAAAGCGTAGAAATAAACAAAAAAAGATTAGAATTAGAAAATATACAAATTATAAAATTTGATAAAGAAAATTCTTTAAGACCTTATACTTTTAATATTTTATCTAAATCTATGATTAATGTATTAAAAAAAGAAAAAAAGAGATTAGAATTTATTATAAATAAATATATTAAAGTTTCAAATGATGATTATATTAGTTTATACGATGCTACTATAAATAATTTATATAATAATTCGTTACTATTTAATTTAATAAATGAATCTATGAATATACAGTTTAGAAATGATGGTATTATAAAAGATTTTTTAATTAATCTTATATATATAAATAATACTTTTTTAAATACAAAGGGGGAAAGAGGAATGAACGAAAAGTTAATTACTATGGCTAAGTTTAAAGGTGAAGAATTTAAACAATATTATAAACAAAAAAATTCTGAAAATAAAATAAATGGAATTACTTATAAATTATTAAATTCATTAAAAACTAAAAATAAAAATTTATTTTTAGACACAATAATTAATAGTTATATGTATTTAGGAAAAGAGATTCCAAGTATAATTCTTGAATGTAATAAAAATGTAGAATCATTACAAACTATTGGATATGCTTTTATTTTAGGTATTCAATCAACAAAAAAAGAAAATATTGATAAAGGGGGAAATTAATAATGGATAAAAAAGGATTAACTATATCTTTTATTATAGAAGCTGAAAGTGCTAATTATGGTGAAGGAATTGGCAATGTTTCATCATTAAAAAAATTAACTCGTTCTCAAGGTGAAAGCTATACATATATTTCAAGGCAAGCATTAAGATATAATATTATAAATCAATGTGGTTATGATACTACAAAATTATCTTTAGATAAAGAAGTTATACAATATGCTCCAGATGCTCATATAGATGAATATCCAGAGATAGATTTTTTTGGATATATGAAAACTTTAAAAGGTGAAGATTCTAAAACAAGGTCTGCTGTAGTTAGATTAAGTAATGCTATTGCATTAGAACCATTCTCTTTAGATTTAGATTTTTTATCTAATAAAGGATTATTAGATAGATATAATATGCAAAATGAAAATAAAAAAAAGGGTTCTAATTTAGCTCAAAGTGAAATACATAAATCTTATTATACATATACTATTACTATTGATTTAGATAAAATAGGTATAGATAAAGTAGAAAATATTGAAATAGATAATTCTGAAAAATCAAATAGAGTTTGCAATTTACTAGATACTATAAAATTTTTATATAGAGACATACGTGGAAGAAGAGAAAATTTATCTCCAATACTTGCAATAGGGGGAGTATATAATATAAAAAATCCATTTTTTCATAATAGATTGATTTTAAAAGATGGAAATTTTGATATAGATACAATAAGAAATATTTATACATATGATGAAGAAGTTGAAAATAAAACTAAAGTTGGAGTTATTGAAAGTAAATTTAATAATGGTTATGATATAAAAGAAAAATTAAATGCTAAGAAAATAGGTGAATTTTTTGAAGAAATAAAAAAAGAAGTAAAAGATTATTATATTAAGTAAATAAAAGGAGGTAAAAATGAATAAAAAAGCTATTAGAATAAAAGCTTATCAAAATATGGTTAATTTTAAAAAACCAACAAGCTTTCAATTAAAAGAAACTTATCCTTTACCTCCATATTCAACAATAATAGGTATGGTTCATGTAGCTTGTGGTTATAGTGAATATCATGAAATGCAAATAAGTGTTCAAGGTGATCATCATTCTAAAATAAATGATCTTTGGACTAGATATGAATTTGCTTGTACTTCTTTTGAAAAAGGAAGACATCAATTGAAGGTTCCATACTCAAAATATGATAAAAAATCAAATTCATATAAAGAAAACGAATTAGGAATTACAAAGGGTATATCAACAGCAGAATTACTTGTTGATTTAAATCTTATTATACACATAATTCCAGAAAGCCAAGAAGAAATAGAGTATATTTACAATAAAATAAAATATCCGGACACTTATTTATCATTGGGAAGATGGGAAGATTTGGTACAAATTAATGAAATAAAAATAGTTAATATTGAAAAAAAAGATCTTGAAGAAGATTTTAATTTAGAACATGATGCTTATATTCCTGTAAAAAATTTTGAAATTGGAGATATTAGTACAAATTCAACCAAATATAAAATAAATAAAGATTATAAATTACAAAAAATAAAGAAAAATGTTTTTATAAGAAAATGGAACAAAATAGATGTTTACCATGCGTCTAAAATAAATACAGGTATTTTTGAAGATAGTAATATTTATTTAGATGAAGATAATTATTTTATTTTTAATGCGTAAAAGAAGGTGATTGAATTTTACTATGCAAAAAGTAATCCAAAGGAAACTATTGAAGAGCATACAGAAAAACTATTAGATAATTTAAACTTACTAAAAGAAATATATCCTAACATAAAGAATATTGATTGGGATATTCTTTATGTTATTTGTAAATATCATGATTTAGGAAAGATAAACCCAAAATTTCAAACTAAGATAGGTAATTATATAGAAGATAATTTTAAAGATATGAAAGAAATACCACATAATTTTTTAAGTCCATGTTTCTTACCGAAGAAAAAAATTAAAAAATTATTAGAAAGCAAAAACTATAATGAACAGGAAATAAATAAATATTTAATAATAATTTATCAAAGTATATATTGGCACCATGAAAGAGAAGAACCAGAAAATTTAATTAATTTATTTAAAGATTATAAAGAAGAAATTCAAAATTTAATAAAAGATTATATTTTTGCAATAGATAAAGAGAAGCTGAAATTTAATCCATCAATAGGTCGTTTTGTTTCTAAACCTATTGAAAATCAAATTGAAGATTATGGAGAAGATATATTATATGAATATATTTTACATAAAGGATTATTAAATAAAATAGATTATTCTGCAAGTGCAGGCCTGCCAATTGAAATTTCTCCAGAACCTTTATCAGATTATGTAATTAAATTTTTAAAAAAAGAATATAATTCAAATTTGAATGATTTGCAAGAATATATGAAAGCAAATGAAAATAAAAATATTGTAGTTATAGCTTCTACTGGATATGGAAAAACAGAAGCAGGATTATTATGGATAGGAAAAAATAAAGGTTATTTTACTTTACCTGTAAAAGTATCTATAAATAGTATTTATAGAAGATTGTTAAATAAGATTAAGTTAAAAAAAGAAAAAGTAGGATTGTTACATTCAGATACTTTAAGTGAATTATTAAAAGATGCAAGTTCATATAAATTTGATGAAGATTATTATAATTTGACAAAAAATAAAAGTTTACCACTTACAATAACAACTTTGGATCAAATAATAAAATTTATTTTTAAATATAACGGATATGAGTATGACTTAGCACATTTATCATATTCAAAAATTATTATTGATGAAATTCAAATGTATAATTCTAAAATGTTAGCTTATTTGATAATAGCTTTAAAATATATTGATAAAATTGGAGGTAAATTTAGCATTATAACAGCAACTTTTCCTCCTTTTATATATGATTTAATGAAAAATTATAATATAAACATAGAATTATCTGAAAATATGTTTTTGTCAAATAAGAAAAGACATAAGATTAAAGTATTTAAAGAAGATATTTTAAATTTAAAAATAAATAAAAGCAAAGAAAAAGTATTAATTATTGCAAATACTATAAAAAAATCTCAAGAAATATATGATTTAATAAGTAAAAGTGAAGAGTATTCTGAATATAATATTGAGTTATTGCATAGTAGATTTATAAATAAAGATAGAAAAGAAAAAGAAGATTTAATAATAAAAGTTGGAAATAAACAAAAGAATGGAAAATATATATTTATTTCAACATCTATAGTTGAAGCAAGTTTAGATATTGATTTTGATATTCTTTATACAGAATTATTAGATTTGAATAGTCTTTTTCAAAGAATGGGAAGATGTTACAGAAAAAGAGAATTAAAAGAAGGTTTTAATAATGTGAATATATTTATAGGAAATGAAAAAAATTCTCCTTCTGGTACAAATATAAAAGAATTTATTGATAGAGAAATATTTGAGTATTCAAAAGAAGAAATATTTAAATATGATAATAAGTATATTTCAGAAGAAGATAAACAGAAAATGATAAAAAGCATCTTTAATACTGAGAAATTAAAAGAAACAGAATATTTTAAAAATATAAAAAATTATTTAAATTATTGGAATGAGATTGAAAAAGGAAGTGTTGAAAAAAAGTATATTAATTTAAGAGAAATAGATAATTGTACAATTATTCCAAAAACTATATATAATAAATATAGTGATATAATAGAAGAAAAATATAGCAAAATAACAAATTTAAAGAAAGATTATGAAAATAAAAAAAGGTTTATAGAGATTAATAATTTGATTGAAGATATAAAAAAATATTCAGTTAATATACCATCATATATGATTAAATCAAATAATATAAAATTAAATTTAGTAGAAAATATTGAAATAAATAAATATAAAAAGTTATATATATTAAATTATGACTATAGTAAAGAAAAAGGTATAGGAAAATATTTGGGAAAAGTAGAGGAAGATAATTTTATTTAAAAAATCTGTTGAACTTAACTAAGCAAATAAACACCTGTAATAGACAGATTCTAAAAATAGCTAATACTATAAAAAATGTTCTTATGTAAATTTTATTAATAAATAAAACATTGGATTTTGAATAAATCAACAGATAAGCAAGTTATAATTAAGATATAATATAAATTTTAAAATTACGTATAATAATCAAACCATATTGGAATATAAATTCAGATAAAAAAGCATTAAACAGAGCAATAGAGCAAATAATAATCAAACCATATTGGAATATAAATCTGCTGGGGTATTGTGAAATACATTTGAAGTTCTTCATAATAATCAAACCATATTGGAATATAAATAAATACATTTCTACATGTAAATAGTCTTCATTCATTAATAATAATCAAACCATATTGGAATATAAATATCAACAATATTTCCAGGTAAAACTTGGTCTAATTCATAATAATCAAACCATATTGGAATATAAATGTAGTTATTTTCATAATTGCTGGTTTATCTGCCAAAAATAATAATCAAACCATATTGGAATATAAATTTAAAATTATATAATGATTTAAAAGAAGCTGGATTTATAATAATCAAACCATATTGGAATATAAATAAAATATTTCATATTAAAATAAATGGTGCATCTGAATAATAATCAAACCATATTGGAATATAAATCAATAATTTTAATTCATTGTCATGTAAAGTATCTTTATAATAATCAAACCATATTGGAATATAAATGAGGACAAAAATAATCATTGGATAGACGCTTTAAGAATAATAATCAAACCATATTGGAATATAAATAAAATTTGTTCACTAATTGCAAAACCTTTACTTTTGATAATAATCAAACCATATTGGAATATAAATGTGAAATCGGATTAAATAATAGCCAAATTCTTTTTTATAATAATCAAACCATATTGGAATATAAATAAGTTTCAATATTATTTCCTCCAACGTTTCTATCTATAATAATCAAACCATATTGGAATATAAATTTTTGGAATATAAATTTTCTGTTCGTTAATAGATTTTTTATAGAAAAATTATACAAAAAAGGCATTCTTAGAGTGTCTTTTTATTTTTTATATTTTGTTTTATCAAAATCATAATCGTATACTACTTCTAAAAATATTACTTATCTTCTCTATATATAATCTTGTTCTTTTCAATTAAAATCTTTCTTGCTTTTAATTATATAATTTTTTACTTTAATCACTAAATATTTAATCTTACCGTTTATAATTTCTTTTATTTAAATTTTTTTGGATTATTTATATAAATAAAATTATGATATATTTTAAATATATTAGTGATATATCACATATATATCATATGAAAATAAAAATAATGTATCGGGAGGTAAAGATTATGATTGAAGTAAGGTGGCACGGAAGAGGTGGACAAGGTAGTTTTACTGCTGCAAGACTTTTAGGTTCTGCTGCAGCATTATTTGAAAATAAATACTCTTTATCTTTTCCAAGTTTTGGACCAGAAAGAAGAGGAGCTCCTGTATTGGGTTTTACAAAGATAGATGATACAAAAATTTTTGATAGAAGTGAAGTAAAAGAATCAGATTATGTAATTATTTTAGATGAAACTTTAATTAATAAGGATATTCTTAATGGTATTAAAAAAGGAGCAAAAATTATTATAAATACAAAAGATGCATCTAAATATACAATTTTTAATGATTATGAAGTGTATGCAATTGATGCAACTACAATGGCGTTGAATATATTAAAAAGGCCAATAACTAATACTGCTATGCTTGGAGCACTAATAGGTGCTTCTGAAGTTGTTTCTTTGGAATCTGCAAAAAATGCTATAAAGAGTGAAATGAAAGAGTCTTTAATAGAAAAAAATATAAAAATATTAGAAATTGCTTATAATGAAATAAAAAAGGCGGTGAGATAATGAACTATAAAGAGAATAGGCCAAAAATAATAGAGTTTAAGAATCCAGAACATATAGATGATTTTCCTGTAGGAACAACTGTTCCATCTGGCCAATTGGTTAAAAAAAATTCTGGTTGGAGAACCTTTAAACCAGTAATAAATAAAGATGTTTGCGTTAATTGTTTGAATTGTTATATTTTTTGTCCAGATGGAGTTATTTATAAATCCGAAAATAAAGTTGATGTAGACTATGATTTTTGTAAAGGTTGTGGTGTATGTGCAAATGAATGTAGAGTAAATGCAATAACTATGGTCAAGGAAGGTGAAGAATGATGAAAAAATTTGTTTCAGGAGATGAAGCAGTTGCAATGGGAGTTAGGTTGGCAAGACCACATGTTATATCGGCATACCCTATTACACCTCAAACGATTGTAGTTGAAAGATTATCAGAAATGGTTGAGGATAAATCTTTAAAGGCAGAGTTTTTACATGTTGAATCAGAACATTCTGCAATGGCTGCAGCAATGGGCGTTAGTTCTGTTGGTGCAAGAGCTTTTACTGCTACGTCATCACAAGGATTGTTGTATATGAGTGAAGTTATGCATTATGTTTCTGGTGCAAGGTTTCCAATAGTAATGATGAATGCAAATAGATCAATAGCAGTACCTTGGAGTATATATGGAGATCAAAGGGATTCATTGTCTCAATTAGATTCAGGATGGATTCAAGTTTATGTTGAAGATGCTCAAGAAGCTTTAGATATGATAATTCAAGCATATAAAATAGCAGAAAATAAAGATGTTTTAACTCCAATGATGGTAAATTTAGATGGTTTTGTATTAACTCATACATATGAATTAATAAATCTTCCAAATCAAGAAAAGGTAGATGAATTTTTACCTCCTATAGATAGTATAGTTAAAATGGATATAAATGATCCAAAGAGTTTGTGTTTTTCAACTTCACCAGAACACAATATGGAGTTTAAATATAAACAGCATGTTGCAATGTTGAATGCAAAGAAAGTAATAGAAGAAGTTGATAAAGAGTATGGAGACATGTTTGGAAGATATTATGATGGTTTAATTGAAGAATACAAAACAACAGATGCAGAAGTATTATTGTTGACTGTTGGTAGTATAACAGGAACAGCAAGAGTAGTTATTGATAAGCTAAGAAAAAATGGTCAAAAAGTTGGATTGATTAAATTGAGATACTTAAGACCTTTTCCAGAAGAAGAGTTACAAAAAATATCTTCAAAAGCAAAAGTATTGGGTGTCCTTGAAAAGGACGTGTCTTTTGGTTATGAAGGAACTGTATTTACAAATGTATCTTCTGCTTTATCTAAACTTGAAAATCAACCACAAATATATAATTTTTTAGGTGGAATGGGTGGAAGAGATATATCAAAAGAAGATATAGAAGATATTATTTTAAAATTA
Organism: Tepiditoga spiralis; assembly: GCF_014701195.1. Taxonomy (NCBI): domain Bacteria; kingdom Thermotogati; phylum Thermotogota; class Thermotogae; order Petrotogales; family Petrotogaceae; genus Tepiditoga; species Tepiditoga spiralis. The sequence continues at coordinate 112,515 of NZ_AP018712.1, read as the reverse complement.
ATAGATGCTCATAATGGAAAAAAGATAGATAGAGTACAATTTGTAAATTTAAAGGCAAGAGTATAAGGGGGTTAATGTATGAATAATATAAAGCCAGTAAATCCAAGAACAATTACAGATGAAGAATTTTTTTACGGACATTATGCTTGTGCTGGATGTGGAGGTAGTTTAGCAGTTAGACTTGCATTAAAAGTGTTAGGACCTGGTGCTTTTTCAGCATTACCAGCAGGATGTATGTCGGCAGTTGGGTTTATTTATCCTCAAATGGCCTTTAAAAATAATTCTATTATAACTCCATTTGCATCAACTGCTGCTGTTATGTCTGGTATGAATGCTGGACTAAAAGCTTTGGGTGTAAAAGACTATCAAGTAGTTGGATTTGCAGGAGATGGTGGGACTGCAGATATAGGGTTTCAAGCTCTTTCAGGCGCTATTGATAGAAACGATAATGTAATATATATTTGTTATGATAATGAGGCTTATATGAATACTGGTATACAAAAAAGTGGATTGACTCCTTATGGAGCTAAAACTACGACTACACCTGCTGGTGAAAATTTGCCTGGATCTATTAGACCAAAGAAAAACATGTTTGAAATTGTTGCTGCTCATGGTATAGAGTATGCTGCAACAGCAAGTATTGCATATCCACAAGATTTTATAAATAAATTAACTAAAGCAAAAAATATAAATGGAACATCTTATATTCATATTTATGCATCTTGTCCTACTGGATGGGGTATACCAGAAAATAAGTCAATTGAAATTGCAAGAAATGCTGTTGAAACTGGATTATGGTATTTAGCTGAGTATGAAAATGAAGAATTTAAGTTAAATAAAAATCCAAAAGACTTTAAACCAATTGAAGATTATTTATTAAAACAAGGAAGATTCAAACATCTTAAAGAAAAAGATTTAAATAAGATCAAAGAATTAAGAGATAAAAAATGGGAAAAAATGAGAAAAAACTGGATTCTTCCATGAAAGGATGAATTTTATTGAAAAAAAATGACTCTATTTACAAAGAATTAGAAAGAAGAATAATTGAGTTAACTATGAAACCAGGAGAAATAATTAATGAAAAAGAATTAGCACAAGAGTTTGATGTGTCTAGAACTCCTGTTAGAGAAGCTTTATTGAAATTAGCAGAAAAAGAATTAGTAGAAATAATTCCAAGAAAAGGAACGTATGTTTCACAAATAGATATAAAAAAAATAAAAAACACATATGAAATAAAGATGTATTTAGAAGCTTTAGCAGCTTCATTAGCGGCTGAAAGGGCAACTGATGAAGAAGTTGAAGAAATGTTAAAAGTCATAGAAGAGTTGAAAAAATTAAATCCTAAAAAAGATTATAAAAAGTATATTGAATTGGATCAATTATTTCATAAGTTAACAAGAGATGCATCCAGAAACTCAATGCTAATAGAATACTTAGAAAATTTAAATATAATTACAGAAAGATTTTTACAATATATACAGTATGTAGTTTCTGATAGCACTTGGTATATAGAGTCGGTAATCTTAATAGCTCAAGCTATTAAAGATAGAGATTCCAAAAAAGCTTCAAAAGAAGCAGAAGAACATGTTGTTTATTTTTTAAAGGAATTATCTCAAAGATTTTTTATGTAGATTTATAAACAAAATTATATTAAATAAATGTATGGTTTCTTTAGAAACCATACATTTATTTTTTGAAAATCTTTAGTGTATAATAAAATAGAGGTGATCAAAATGAAAAAAGTGCCATATGGACTTCAAAATTTTGAAGATTTAATATTGGAAAATTATTATTATGTAGATAAAACTAAATATATAGAAGTATTAGAAAATATGCCGGAAAAATATATATCATTTTTAAGACCAAGAAAGTTTGGTAAGAGTTTGTGGCTCGACACTATGAGTAAATACTATGATGTTAAGTATTCAGATAAGTTTGATACTATCTTTAAAGACTTGTACATTCAAAAACATCCAACACCTAAAAAGAGTAGTTATCATATTTTAGAGTTTAATTTTTCTGGATTGAATACAGACAGTAAAGAAGAGTTGAAATTTGACTTTAATTCAGAAGTTTATGAAAAATTATCAAGTTTTATTAATAGATATAACTTAAATATAAAATTAAATAATTCTATAAAAGAGCCTTCAACTCTTTTGAGAACATTTATAAATCAGTATAAAGAATTAAACTTAAAAACAAAAATCTACTTATTAATAGACGAATACGACCACTTTGCAAATGAACTTTTGAGTTTTAAACTCGATGAATTCAAAAATATCGTCAGTAAAACAGGATTTGTTAGAAAGTTCTACGAAGTCATAAAAGAAGGAACACGATCAGTTATAGACAGACTATTCATAACAGGAGTAGCGCCAATAACCTTAGATAGTTTAACGAGTGGATTCAACATCTCAAAAAACATGTCAACAACCTTAGAATTAAATGAAATGATGGGATTTACTGAAAGTGAAGTCAAAGATATTCTAAAAGAGTATCAAATAAATGATGATATTTTACAAGACATGAAGTTTAGCTACAATGGATACATGTTTAATGAACGTGCAAGTGAAAAGGTTTACAACAGCGATATGGTCTTATACTTCATCTCTGAATACAACAGAGAAAAAAGAAAACCAAAAGATGTAATAGATATGAACATAGCAAGTGACTATAAAAAGATTCAAAATTTATTTAAACTTGGTGAAATCGTTGGAATAAATACAGAAAAAGATAGTCATGAAGTTGTAAATGAACTTTTGAATGAAATACTATTAAACTCAAAAACAGAAATTGAAGTATTAACTCAAGCTTTTAACATGGAAAGAAAACTCGATATAAAAGATATAAAAACCTTACTCTTTTATTTAGGATTTTTAACCTTTGAAAAAGAAAACTTCTATACATACTTAAAGATACCAAACTATTCAATGAAAAAGTTATATTCAGAGTACTTTGTAGAATCAATAGAAGATAGAGCAAAGAGTTATATAAATACTGAAAAGTTAGAACTTGCAGTAAAAAGGATAGTAATAGATGGAAACATAAACCCATTTGCAAATGAAATAGAAAATGTATTGAAAAAACTATCAGACAGAGACTTTCAAAGCTTTAGTGAAAAGCACATAAAGATGCTATTGTTTAGTTATTTAATCTTAACACCATGGGCATACGTTAAAAGCGAGTATCCAGTAGAAGGTGGATACATAGACTTAGCAATGTTTAAAAGATATGAAGAAGTACCCTACAATGCAATAATAGAATTAAAATACATAAAAAAGAAAGACTATACAGAAAAAGTATATCAAGAAAAGATAAAAGAAGCAGTAAATCAAATAAAGAGGTATGAAAAAACCATAAACAAAGAGTTCAATGGGCCATTAAAAAAAGTAGTGATGGTATTTGTTGGTAGAGAGCTAAAGTATCTTGATGAAGTTGAATGAGTAAAATTTTAAAAATAATAAGAATTTTTTAATTTGTTGAATGATAAAAATGAAGGGAGTTGTACTCTCTTCATTTTTTGATATATTATAAAATTATATTTTGTTAAAATTTATGTATGAAAATAGTATATTTAATATTATACAAAGAAATCGAAGTTTTATGATAAAATTAAAGATGATAATAAAATGGGGGAGGGAAATATGAAAAAATTTTTAACTTTATTCATGATTTTTTTATCAACCTTTATATTTAGTAATAAGGTTGCATTTTTTTATACTAAAGATGCAAGTATGGTTAAAATAATTGGAAATTTTACAAACTTTGAAGAAAAGAACTTTAAAAAAACAACAACGGGAATATGGAAGTATGAAATAGATTTGAAAGTAGGAAAGTATTTTTATAGATATATAGTAGATGGAAAAGAAATACTAGATCCTTTAAATACAAATTACGAAGAATATGATGGAAAATTGTATAATATTAGAAAAGTTGAAGAGATGTATATTCCTCAAAAAGGCGATTCAAAGATAAAAGATATTTACTTTGATGTATCACGAAAGTATATAAATCCTGTAAAATCAGGTGAAATATATTTATCTATTGAGTTTGATAAAAGTGATGTTGAAGATGTTAGTTTAATCTCAAATGCAGATAAAGTAGAAAAAAATTTTTATAGTTTAAAAGATAAAGACAAATATGTTTTTCATATTTTTACAAAATCAGATAAGTTAAAGTATTTATTTTATATAAAAGATGGAGAAAAAATAAAGTTTGGATACAATGATTCTTTTTTTACATTTGATTTTAAACATCCACAAATAAAATACTTTGATGTACCAACTTGGTCAAAAGGAAGAATTTATTATCAGATATTTCCTGAAAGATTTAAAAATGGAGATAAAACAAATGACTATGTTTCAACACAAAATTGGAATGGGCCATATAATAGAAATCAATTATTGTTTGATTTTTTTGGTGGAGATTTGCAGGGAGTTATAGATTCTAAGGAATATTTAAAAGAATTGGGTATAGAAGGAATTTACTTTAATCCTATTTTTGAAGCGGATTCTACGCATAAATATGATACTAAAGATTATTTAAAGATAGATCCACACTTTGGAACAGAAAAAGTCTTTAAAGATTTAATAAATACGTTTAAAAAAGAAAATATAAAAATAATTTTAGATGGTGTTTTTAATCATACTGGATCTGATTTTTTTGCAATGAAAGAAAATTTTGAAAAGCAAAAAAAATCAAATTACTTAGATTGGTACTTTATAAAAAAGTTTCCTATAATAAAATCTGCAGATAATTATGAATGTTGGTGGAACTATTCAGATTTACCAAAATTAAATATAAACAATTCTCAAGTAAGAGGATATTTTGATGAAGTTTTAGGAAAATGGATGTCGTTTGGTATAGATGGATGGAGATTGGATGCAGTTGATCAAATTCAAACATCTTTTTGGTCTAATTTTATTTATCCTGCAATAAAAAATACAAATAAAGATGCTTTAATTGTTGGTGAATATTGGAAAGATGCTTCAGATTATTTTAAAGACCCTTCTTTTGATAGCGTTATGAATTATATCTTTAGGGATTCAGCAATATCATATGCAAATGGAGGGAATGCAAGAAATTTTGTTAATACAACTAATTCTTATTTAAATAAATATCCACCTCAAGTTTTAAATAGTTTATGGAATATGTTGGGATCGCATGATACTGAAAGAATATTTACTATGCTTCATGAAAACTTATGGTCTTTAAAGATAGCAGTTGGATTACAAATGACATTTGTTGGTGCACCTGTAATATATTATGGTGATGAAATAGGAATGACCGGCGGTGACGATCCATTTTGTAGAAAACCTTTTACTTGGGATAAAACTAAATGGAATATGGATATATTTAATTATTATAAAAAATTAATTGAATTTAGAAAAAATCATAAAGCTTTAAGAGAAGGAAGTTATAAAGTTTTAAAAACTAAAATAAGTACAATTGTTTTTGAAAGAGTTTTTAATGAGGATAAGGTTATTATAATAACAAACTCAAAGAAAATAAAAACTAAGATAGATCTTTCATTAGATGGTAAGTACAAAGATATACTTACAGGAAATGAATATACAAAAATTAATTATGCAAATCCACGCAGCATTATGATTTTATACAAGGAGTAGAAAATGAATTATTATGAAGTAATACCTTTTACAAATTTAGATTATTATACATATTCAACAGAATTAAAACTTGAAGTTGGACAAAGAGTAATGATAAACTTAAGAAATAAAATGATACCAGCTTTAATTTATAAAAAAGTTGAAAAAATACCTGAATTTAAAGTTAAAGAAATAGAGTTTATAATTGATGAACTACCTTTAATTACTTTTAAACATATAAAAATAATAGAAGAAATATCTAAAAATTTTGCTATTTCTCTTGGAGAAGCTTCAAAATTATTTTTTCCTCCTATTTCTTCTGATATGTATAAATTAAAAGTAGTTCCAATTAGTCCATTAGCACCATTTCAAAAACCAATCTTTTTAAATGAATTTTATAAAAATTTTAAAAGTAAGAGTGTAGCAAATAAAAAGATTAGAGAATTATCTAAAAATGGAATTGTAAAGTTAGAACTTCATATAAAAAGAACAAAAGAAAAAAAAGAAAGTTTTTTTAAATTAAATAAAAGTATTGAAGAAATTATGAAAATAAAAATATCTAATACAGCGATGTCAGTTGTTAACTACTTAAATATGAAAGATATTATAAATGAAAAAGAACTTTATGAATTAGGTATATTAAAACATGGAACTACTGTTTTAAAAACATTAATGAAAAAAAATATAATTTGTGAAGTAAATGAATCTCAAATTTATCAATATAAAAAAATAATTCTTTCTGATGAACAACAAAAAGTTGTTAATGAAATAAATGCGTTAAATGATAAACCACATTTACTTTATGGAGTTACAGGAAGTGGAAAAACAGAAGTTTTTTTCGAAATTGCAAAACCACTTTTAGAAAATGGGAAAAAGATATTAATAACAATACCAGAAATTTCTCTAACTCCACAATTAGTGAATAGAATAAAAAATAGATTTGCTGAATACAATGTTTCGTTGTATCATTCATCTTTAACAAGCTCTGAAAAATTAAAAACATGGTATGATTCGATAAATGGAAAAACAGATATAATTGTTGGTACAAGAAGTGCTTTGTTCATACCAGTTAAAGAACTTGGTATGATAATAATGGATGAAGAACACGATACTTCTTATTATCAAAGTGAAGGAACTATTTATGATGGAGTTGAAGCTGCTTTCATTAGAAGTAAAATAGAGAATATAAAATTAGTATTAGCTTCGGCTACTCCAAGAGTAAAAGATTATTATAGAGCTATTAACAATGAATTTTATATGGAAAAAATAGAAAAAAGAATATTTTCTAAGATGCCAGAAGTGGAAATAATAAATATGAAAGAAGAAGAAAAAATAAGCTGGATATTTAGTAAAAAAGTGATAAAAGAAATAAAAAAAACTTTAGAGAAAGATAAAAAAATAATAATTTTTACACCGACAAGAGGATATGCAAATTATATTATGTGTCCAGATTGTGGATATATTTTTAAATGCAGTGAATGTGATGTATCTTTAACTTTTCACAAAAATGATATGAAATTAAAGTGTCATTATTGTGGAAAAGAAGAAAAAGTTCCAAGTGTTTGTCCAAATTGTGGAAATGTGAATCTTCAAAGCCGTGGATATGGAACTGAAAGAGTAGTCAATGAATTAATGAAACTATTTCCATCAGAAGTAATTTTAAGAGTTGATAGAACAGTTATTAGAAGTTATGAAGAACTTAAGAAAACCTTTAATTATATGAAAGAACCTGGAAAAAAAATAATAGTAGGAACAAAGATGATAACAAAAGGTTTGGATATAGAAGACTTACATTTGGTTGTTGTCCTCGATTCTGATAGATATTCAAACTTTCCAGATTACTCCGCATATGAATCTACTGGAGCTTTAATTTTACAAGTTGGTGGACGTTCAGGAAGAAAAGAAAGAGGAAAAGTTTTAATTCAAACATTTAAACCAGAAGAAGAGTTGTATAAAGCTGCAAAAAATCATGATTATACTATGATTTTAAACCATGAAATAAAAGAAAGAAAAGAATTTAGATATCCACCATTTTCTGATATGATTATTATAATGGTTTATGAAGAAGATAAAAAAAATTGTGAAAAAATTTCAAGAGAAATTTTTAATGAAGTAAAAGAAATTACAAGAGAAATTATGGGACCAGTTGATCCAATAATTTCAAGGATAAAAAATAAATACAGAAAACAAATAATATTGAGAGGTAATATAAATATAGAAAGTTTAAGAAATGTTTTAAAAAATTTTAGGAATATAAAAGTTTATGTAAATCCACCAAGTACTTTATTATAATAAAATGAGAGCTTTTGCTCTCATTTTATTAAACTTAAAAAATATTCATGAAATGATTTATCATTAGTTAATTCAGGATGAAAAGATGTTCCTATTATATTTCCTTGTTTTATACCTACTATTTTATCATTTGTTTTTGCGATTATTTCCACATTGTTATTTGTTTTTGATATTATAGGAGCTCTAATAAAAACCATTTCAAATGGATATTGTAAAACAGAAATTTTTTCTTTTTTTATAAAACTGTTTAGTTGACTTCCAAATGCATTTCTTTTTACTGTTATATCTAAAAGTTTTAGTGTTTCTGTTTTTTCATCGTTTTCTATTTTTTTAGAAAGTAGTATTAAACCAGCACAAGTTCCCCAAATTGGACCTTTAAAATTTTTAATTTTTTCAGAAAGATTGTATTTTTTTATTAATTTACTCATAGTTGTACTTTCGCCACCAGGAAGAATTAATGCATCTATACTATCTATTTGTTCTGCTTTTTTTATTCTTATGCTTTCAACATTATCAATTTTATCCAATAAATTTATATGTTCTTCAACACCACCTTGTAAATCAAGAACACCTACTTTTTTCATATTACCATCCTCTATCAGCTAATATTTGTTCTTTTGGTATTTCATTTATATCAAGACCATACATTGGTTCGCCTAAATTTTCTGAAACTTTTGCAATTAGTTCTGGATTGTTGAAGTGGGTTGTTGCTTCAACAATAGCTTTAGCTCTTTTTGCAGGATCTTCCGATTTGAAAATTCCTGAACCAACAAAAACTCCATCACAGCCAAGTTGCATCATTAAGGCAGCATCAGCAGGAGTTGCAATTCCACCAGCTGCAAAGTTTACAACGGGTAATTTCCCATTTTTTGCAACGTACATTATTAAATCGTATGGTGCTTGTATTTTTTTTACTTCTGCCATTAGTTGTTCTTTTGATAAAGTTGTTAATCTTTTCATTTCTGCACTTATAGTTCTCATATGTCTTACAGCTTCAACAACATTTCCAGTACCAGCTTCCCCTTTTGTTCTAATCATTGCAGCGCCTTCGCCTATACGTCTTAATGCTTCTCCAAGGTTTCTTGCACCACAAACAAATGGTATTTTGAAAGACGTTTTATCTATATGAAAATCTTCATCAGCTGGTGTCAATACTTCACTTTCGTCTATAAAATCGATTCCTATAGCTTCGAGTAATTGAGCTTCAACAAAATGTCCTATTCTAACCTTTGCCATAACAGGAATAGATACAGCATCTACTATTTCTTTTATCATTTTTGGATCAGACATTCTGGCCACTCCACCTTGTTTTCTAATATCTGCAGGAACTCTTTCAAGCGCCATTACTGCAACCGCACCAGCTTCTTCTGCTATTTTTGCTTGTTCTACATTTGTAACATCCATTATTACTCCACCTTTTAACATTTGAGCAAGGTTCTTATTTATTCTGTATCTTTCGTTTATATTTTCCATGAAAAATCCTCCTTTTTAAAAATTGTATTGTTAATTGTATTATCTCATAAAAAAATTGTATTGTCAATAGTGTTTAAATTTTAAAATTATACAATACAATTTGTTTTGAAGGTACAAACAATTTTTATTTTTAATTTTTATTAAATTATCAATTTTTTGAATATTATAAAACACAATAAAAAATTAATTTTTCGTATAAAATAAAGTGTTATTTATACAATTTTATTTCTAAATAACTTTTGATAAAAAATATAATGTATTTATTTTTAATCGTATAATTAAGAAACAAATTATTAACTTAAAGTTTCAATAAATTATTTTTATCTATTTGTAAAAAAATGTAAAATGTATTATAATTAAGAAAAATAACAATTAGTTATGATTAATGTAAGAGATCTTTTTTAAAGGAGAAGTTTATGAAAAATAAAATTTTTATTTTTATCTTAATTATTTTAAATATTTTATCATTTTCATTGAAAGTTGGGATTTATGAATATCCACCTTTAGTATTAAATGGTAAAACGGGTGCAACTATAGATTTTTTTAAAGAAATCGAAAAAAATTTAAATATTAATATTGAATTTGTTTATTCATCTCAAAGAGATTTGATGGATAAATTAAAAAAAAGAAAAATAGACATTCTTGCTAATATGGCTTATACACCAGAAAGAGCTAAATTTTTTAAGTTCAATTCTGAAGTTTATATACCAGATTGGGGAGTATTATACACTTCAAAAAAATCAAATATAAACTCCATAATGGATTTGAACAATAAAAAAATAGCTTATATGAAAACTGATGTGTATTTCGAAGGAGAAAATGGTTTAAAAAATATTTTAAAAAGATTCAATATAGAAGCAGAATTAATAGGTGTTGAAAATTATCAAGAAATTTTTGATTTATTACAAAGAAAAAAGGTAGATGCTGGAGTAATAGGAAGATTAAGCGGAAAAATAATTGAAAGTAATTATGATATAAAAAAGACAAATATTATTTTTAGTCCTATAAATATAAAATTTATGTTTAGAAATGATATTGATAAAAAACTTATAGATTCAATAGATGCTGAATTAATAAGTATGAAAAAAGATAAAAAATCAATTTATTATACATCTATTGGAAATAACATTTCTAAAAATGTTATTTTTAAAATACCAGAAAATGTAAGAAATATCTTGTTTTATATTATTTTTATGGTAATTATTTTATTATTTAGTCTTGTATTTTATTCTAAAAAATTAAAAAAAGAAGTTGAAAAAAGGACACAAAGTTTATCAGAAGCTTATGAACAATTAGAGGCTACTCATGAAGAATTAATGGCACAAGAAGAAGAATTGCGAGTTACAAACTTAGAACTTGAAGAAAAGCAAAAAGAACTTAGAAGTATAATAGATCTTGTTCCTCATTATATATATATAAAAGATATTGATGGTAAGTTTTTAGTTGTAAACAAAGCATATGCTGATTTTTATGGAACAACCGTTGAAGATCTTGAAAATAAGTACCATCAAGAAGTTCATTCGAAGATATCTAAAGATGAATTGAATCAATTTTTAATTGATAATATAGAAGTTATAAAATCAAAACAGATAAAATCATATGAAAGAACTTTAACAAGCCCAATTGGAGACAAAAAAATTTTTAATACAATAAAAATGCCATTTGAAAGTTATCTTACTAATAAACCTACAGTTCTTGGTGTTTCAATAGATATGACGGAAGTTTATAAAGCCAATAAAAAAATAAAAGATCAAAATCAAGAGCTTGAAGAAACTAACAAAGAACTTGAAGATGCTCTAATAGCTTCGAGAGTAGAAAAAGATAGGTTTATTAATTTAATTGGAATTGTAAAAAATATTTCTGAATCTTTAAAACAAAGAGATGAATTATTTTTATCTAAACTATTAAATGTTGCTGTTAGTGCTATTGGAGCTGATTATGGAAGTGTATATAGATATAGTGGGAAAGACTGGAAATTTGTAGATGCAATAGGGCATGATATAAAAAAATTAAAAAAATTAAATTTAAAAAGGGAATACTTTATTGAAAGTGATGATGTTGAAATAATTAATTATTTACTTGAAAATAAGGAGAGAAGATTACCAAAAGATATTTCTAAAAAATTTAATGAAGCAACCAGAACAATGAAAAATTCTATAATAATACCTCTTTATTCTAATGGAATAAAAGTTGGTGGAATGTCATTTGACTTAGATATTAATTCAATTTCTGTATTTTCTAATGAAGATTTAGAAATTGCTAAAGCTTTTAAAGAAATTGCAAGTGTATTTCTTACAGTAAAGAGGTATAATAATTCTTTAAAAAATACATATTTAAACTTTGCAAATAAGCTTGCTATGATAGCAGATGCTTATGATGATATTACGGGTAATCATATTTATAGAGTTGGAAAAATTTCGGAATTTATAGCAAGAAAACTTAAGTTAAATGTTCAAATGATCGAAGAAATCGGAAACTTCGCTCCCCTTCATGATGTTGGAAAAATTTTTATTCCAACTACTGTGTTAAAAAAAGAAGGTAAGTTAACTTCTGAAGAATGGGAAGAAATGAAGAAGCATACAGTTTATGCAAAAAAATTAATTGGAGACGATGAACATTTTAAAGTAGCTTTAAATATGGCACTTTATCATCATGAAAAATTTGATGGAAGTGGATATCCTTTTGGGAAAAAGGGTAATGATATTCCAATAGAAGCTCAAATAGTTAGTATAGCCGATATATACGATGCACTCAGATCAAAAAGACCATATAAAAAAGAATTAACGCATGAAGAAGTTATGAATATTTTAATTTTTGGTGATGATAAAACTAAACCTGAACATTTTAATCAAAAAATATTGAAAATAATGGAATACTATGGAGATAAAATAAATGAAATATATGAAAAAATGTATAATAAAGTATAAAAAGCACACCTTTAGGTGTGCTTTTTATATATACCAATAGTTGCCTTCTTCATCATACTTTAAATCTAAGTCTTTATATTGGTCTTTTATTATTTCGTAATCTTCATCATAAGCTATAAATCTTCTGTTTTCTTTTTCCATTATCTCACCTCCAAAAAAGTTTGATAAAAAACTTTATTGATAATTTAATCACATTAATTTAAAAATTTTTTTGTTTTTATTAAATAGTTACAAATAGGATATTAATTATCTTGTTTTTTATTTTTACTTCCATACACTTATATTATAGTTTGAAATCAAACAAAAGTCAAGCATTTTATGTAACAATTTTTTTAGTTTAAACTAAAAAAATATTTAATAAATAAAAAACTAATTCATAAGCTATCTTATGAATTAGTTTTTTATTAGATTAATTTTTTTGATGTTGACTCAAAAGGAGTAAATGTTTTGTTTTGTTTTAAATAGCCTATTGAAATTTCTTTAAAATTTGGATATCTTCCTATATTTTCAGTTGTTTTTACAAGAATTTCTTCATTTACAGAAGATATTACTTCTCCTTCTACTTTTTCTCCTTTGTTTAATATTCTGTGAGTTTCTTTTGCGTTGTCTATCGTATCTGTGTATAAAACCTTTCCTTCAGTTACTATTGCAAAAGAATCAGAAATTTCTTCAAGTTCATATATTTCATGTGAAGATAATATTATTGTTTTACCTTTTTCTATTGCGTAATTTTTTAATATATTCAATATATCGTATCTTATAACTGGATCCAAATTTTGAGTTGGTTCGTCTAGTATCAATAAATCAGCATTACTCGCTATTGTCAAAGCAAGGTAAAACAATGTTTTCATACCCATAGAATAAGTTTCTATTGTTTGTTCCATATTGAATTTATAATGAATTAAAAATTTATTGAAAACTTCTAAATCAAAGTTTGTATATAAAAGTTTCCAAATTTTTAAGTATTGTGTTCCTGTAAATTTTTTAAAAGTAAATCTATCTTCTGGCATAACTGCTATTTTTTCTTTTAACTTTGAACTTATATGTTGATCCATTATCTTTATTTCTCCACTGTTTGGTGTGAGTTCGTCATATATACATCTCAAAGTTGTTGTTTTTCCTGCACCATTTGGACCTATTAAAGAGAATATTTCTCCTTTTTTTACATGAAAGGTTATGTTGTTTAAAACAGGATTATTCTTAAAACTTTTGTTTACCTTGATAACATTTATCATTTTTGCACCCCCTTTTCAATAAAAAGATATCCTGCTATTATCAATAGAATAAAAGCAAATATCAAAGAGTACAGTGTGTTTTCTTGAATAAAAGGGCTTATGTTTTTGAAGATGTTGTTTGGCAAAGAGCTTAATATTCCATCGGCAAAAAATATTAATAATGGAAATACCAAATTGTTCAAAGAATTTTGAACAAATATCATTGATATTGAAAAATAAGCAGTTACAAATATTAGTGATGGAATAAGTAAATTAGTAATTGTATCAGTTAAAGAAAGCATTCCAAGAGTTCCAGCTAATAATTGAGATACAAATACTATTGAGATTAAAAATGTATATGCAGAAACAAAAATTTCTATTCTTGAAAACGGAAGTGCTCCAAGTGTGGAATACCTTCCATGATATATGTCAGAGCTTAAGAATGAAACTGAAAATAAAAATAAAAAAATAGTTTTTGATTCATAGTTTGGTATGAGCATTAATAGAAAAAAAACAATTAATTTTCCATTTTTTTCAAAAAATTCTTTCATAAAGTATGCTTCTAATTTATTGATCATGTTGTTCATTTTTCCATACCTCCTCAAATATTAGTATTGCTGTATCAAGAGACATTTTGTTGTTTTTTAATTTTTTTACGAGTGTTTTTATTAAAGTTATAAAATTTTCATCTATTGGTGCGTTATTACGAACAAAGTATCCTACTCCATGTTGAGATTCAATTAGTCCTTCTAAAGATAATTTTTCTAAGGCTCTTGATACTGTATTTATATTTACAGAAAATATTTTTTGCATTTCACGTATTGTTGGGAGTTTTTCATTGGTTTTTAAATAACCTAAATAAATTTCTTTTTTTATTTGATTCATAATTTGTATATAAGCAGGAATACCACTGTGTTTATCTATTTTAGTAAACATTACTATTCCTTTTAATTGAAAGACTCCCTGAACTTTCAATGATTAAATTTCCAGTGTTATCTTTTGGTTCATTGATAACTATATTTCCTGAAGTACCATTTATATTTAAGTGATAAGCATTTTCCCAAGGTTTTGTATAATTTATTTTAGCATTTATTGATGTTCCATTTATGTATAGATTATCTCCTCTTTCAATTACAGAATTAAATTTTATTGAAGTGCCGTTTATTTTAATATCATTTGAATTTAAAGTGGAATATATTTCTAAATGAACACATGAAACTAATAAGTTTTTTGAAATTATACTTCCGGATAATTCTGAATGAACACCTTTTAATATAATAGAATCTGCCTTTAAAGTTGAATTTAATTCCATGTGTACATCATTTATCTCTATTTTATCTGAGTTTAAATTGCCATTTAAATTAGAGTGAACGGTATTTAATTTAAAAGAAGAATATTTATTTTTTGTTCCAATAGTTATTATTATCTTTGAATTTATTTTTTTATACTCTAATTTTGTTGTATTTCCAACTTTTAATACTTTGATTTTAGAAGGAATATACAACTTTTCTGTAGTGTCA
The DNA here is from genome assembly GCF_014701195.1 of Tepiditoga spiralis. Taxonomy (NCBI): domain Bacteria; kingdom Thermotogati; phylum Thermotogota; class Thermotogae; order Petrotogales; family Petrotogaceae; genus Tepiditoga; species Tepiditoga spiralis. Next base: position 97,483 of record NZ_AP018712.1, on the reverse strand, counting down.
TCAAATTTAATTTCTACTGAAGTACATTTTATTTCTAAATTTTTACTTCCTTCAATATATTTATCGGGTTTTAAAACTTCTGTATTTGAATAAATAAACCAATTGAAATTTTTAATATTAGAAAAAGGTTTTATGAGAGGATTAATTGATATTGCAATAAAAAAAGGAACTATTACAAAAGAAATTATTAGAGTATAGTAAAGCGTTTTTAATCTGATGAAATTTTTTCCAAAAAAAATTAATGCACCTATCAAGATTAAGCCCCTCAAAAAAAAGTTTGAAATCAACAATCCAATAAAAGCAATTAAAATTGCAATGAGTAAATTGAAAACGATAGAATATTTTTTAGTTATATTATCCATAATACACCTCCGATTTTTTTCAAAAATATTTGTTTCATAGTGTTCTACAAAATTATAACACTATAACAACAAAAAGTCAAATGCTTATTTTTTTGATAAATAGTGTATAATTATAATATATAGTTAAGAAAATATATCTTTTTTAAAATAAAATAATATAATATATATAAAATGGAGGTACATATGTTTGAATATAAATTAACTGATTTAATAAAAATATTTCAAAATCTTAGAATAAATGAATTTTCAGATTTTTTAGAACATTCTATTGATGTAGCTAAACTTTCTGTATCGATAGCAGAAGAGCTTGCACCGGGAAAGTTTTCGAAATCAATAGTTTATTTTTGTGGATTAATGCATGATATTGGATTTTTGTTAAAAGAAATCATTTTAGAAAATATAGATATTGATAAAGATTATATTTTAAATTATAAAACACTGGCAAGTATTGAAGAATTAGATAAAAAGAATTTTCATTCGTATTTATCTGCATCAGTGTTAAAATATTTTAAAAGATTTATACCACATGATTATTTAACTGCAATAGAAAATCATCATAAAGAAGATAATGAATTAATATATGAAAGTGATGAAGTAAAAATGCTTTCAAAAATATTTCATGTTGCCGATAAGTTATCTGTTATTTATAGAGTAAATTTAGAAAGCCCAGAAATTGGTATGGAAAAAATGGATGAATTTATAGATAATTGTGGATTTTTTAAAACTTCAATAAAAAACATTATAAATGATGATATGAATTATTTATATCTTTTTGATGGAAACTTAAATTTAAAAAGGTATTTTAATGTAGATATAAGTTTAACTCTTTATGAATTCATGGATTTTTTAAAGTTAATTTCAATGATTATAGATTTTAGATCACCATATACATTAAATCATACTGTTTCAGTATCTAATGTGGCAAAAGAAATAGCAAAGGAAATGCTTGATGACTATGATGCAAACTTATTGTATATGGCAGGATTGATGCATGACATAGGAAAAATAAAAACACCTTTATATATTTTACACAAAGAAGGTGGTTTAAGTTATTATGAAATGAATATTATGAGAAAGCATGTTGGAGAAACATTTAGAATTTTTGAAAACTTTTGTTCTTTAAAAGAAATAGTTTTAATTGCATCGCAGCATCATGAAAAATTAGATGGAAGTGGTTATCCATGGGGCTTAAGCGCATCTCAATTGTCTATTGGAGCAAGAATTTTGCAAATTGCTGATATGTATGTGGCGCTTAGAGAAGATAGACCGTATAGGGAAGGAATGTCTGTTGAAAAAGCACTTGGAATAATTGAAGATATGGTAGAAAAAAATAAGTTAGATAAAAAAGTATTTGATACATTAAAAAATTTAACAAAAGAAAAAGAACTTATAAAAAAGTATGACAAGTTTATAGATGAAATAGAAATAGATTTTTAAAATAAGGATTCAGCGAATCCTTATTTTAATTCCAATTTTTTTCTGGCATTTTTTTATTGTTTTTCTTTTCCCATACTTCTACAGCAATTGGTTTTTGAAGATAAAGCGGTTTTAAATCTTTAATTTCAACAGAATTACTATTTTCTAATAATTCTAAAATTTTTGTATAATTTATTTTTACTTCGTAATATTCATTTTTAAGATTATATTTTTCTTTAAAGTATAATGATTCATCACCAAGTAAGGCATAATCTTCGTATTTTTTTAATTCTTCTGCAGATATCATTTTAGGACCAAATAATCTTTTTTTGTTTTCATATAGTGAGACGTATGCTGCGTCTTCTCTTGCTCTTTTTAAAACCATTCTTTTTTTTACTTCTTTTTCAAAAGAAATATTTATTAAATCTGTTGAATAAAATGTTTTTATTTTTTTGTTACTATTTATCATTAAACCTTGTAAAAAAGCTATACTTATTCTTATTCCTGTAAAAGATCCAGGTCCGATATCGATTGCGAATTCATTAAAATCATTTATATTTATGTTCAATTCATCTATCATCTTTTTTATAACAGGAGCTATTTTTGATCCACTTCCTTTTCCAGTAATAGTTTTTAAATATATTTTTTTATTTTTAGTTATTAAAATAAATATTTCTTTTGAAGATGAGCTAATTATAAGTGTATTCATTATTCGTTACCTCCAGATTTCTTTTTTAAGTTAGTGGCTGTTTTATAAGCAGATATTGATTTTTCAAAATCTCCAATGACTTCGTATACTGTTGCTAGCAATATATAATATTTATAATAATTTGGATTTTTTAATATTAATTTTTCAGTAAGTCTAAGTCCATACTTTCCCATTCCTATTTTACATAGAAATTCAACTTTTTTTTCAGAAGGGAAAAGTTCAAATAATAACATTAATATTATTAATGTTATTATAACTAAAAAGATAAATAAATATTCAATAAAAAAGTTTGTTTTTATTTTGTTGCTTTTTTCTGTTTTATTATTAGAAGCGTTTTTTATAATATCTTTTGAATAGTTTAGCTTGAGTTTTAATTTTATTATTTCATTTGAGAGTTCTTCGTTTAAATTGTTTATTTGTATATTTGAAAAATCGACATTTAACTTTTTATCTAATTTTTCTATTCTTGTATTTAAGACTTTTACAATTGAGTATAAAATATCTTCTAACATTTTTTTTGATAAAGTTAAATTAGAAACGGAGTTTATGAGACTTAAAACATCATATGTATATTTTTCTATTTCTTGATTTTCAAATGTATAGACTGTACTTGCGTATGTTGATAATTTATTTTTAAGTTCAAAGTATGTTTTTAATTTATAATACTGTTTTAAATTTTTATCTGAAATATAATTTTTTTCATATAAGAACTTTAATAAATTATAACCCCCCATAAAATCTTTTTCTTGTATATAATACCTTGAACTTTCTATTATTTCATTCATTTTTATGATGTGCGATTTAGAAATGAATGTATTAACAAAGTTTTGCATATCTTTATCAAAAAAAGGTGGGTTTTGTATAGTTTTATCAATTAAATATTTTAAAAATAAATCATCAGATTTTTGATTTACATAAGAGTTTAAACCTTTTATTTTATAAGAATACTTTAAATTTATTTCTTCCATTTTGCCACTTTCAAGTATATTTTGAATTGTTTTTGGTAAATTTTTGAATATATATAATATTTTTTTTGTGTCTTCTTCAGAAAAGTTAAAATCAATTATTCCTATACCAATTAAAAATTCTTTTAAATCTTCTGAGATTATTGTGTTTATGAATTTAAAATTTTTATATTTGTTATACAAATATTTTTTGGCAGAAATAATTTCGCCATATCTTTCTAATTGTTGATTTGATCCATTTTTTTGAATATATAAAACTAATTCTTTCCAAGATTTATCTAGTGTAGAAGAATTTTTTGATAGATTGTATATATTTTCTAAAGTAATTGAAAATATTTGTATAGAAAAAATTATTAAAAATATAAGTATTATTTTTTTCAATTATTTAACTCCTTTCTAAGTAGGGAGAAATAAAATGGTTCCAATATGTTCTAAGTAAAATACCTATTGGGACAGCTATTAATGGGCCAATTAATCCAAATATGTATCCAAAAATTAAAATTGATACTATAACAGCTACAGAGTTTATCCTTGTTTTTCCTTTTAATACATACAAGAAAAATACAAATGCAGTTGCATGTATTATTATCATTACAATTAATAATATTAGCATTTTGGTAATTCCGCTTGATATACCAACTATTATTAAAGGAATAAATTCAAAAATTACACCAACTACAGGAATGAAATTAGTTAAAGCTGCCCAAACACTCAAAATTAAAGAGTATTTTATTCCAATTATATTAGTAGCAACAAAAGCTGCACCTCCAACAAATATTGCTGCAAAAACAGTAGATACAACGAAAGTTTCTAAATCTATGTATAAATCTTTCCAAAATAAAAGAGTGTTTTTCCTTATTGATTTAGGAAACATAAATAAAAGCTTGTTTTTAAAGGTATCAAAGAAAAAACTTCCATATATAGTTAATAAAAATAAATAAAATATAAAACTTCCAGCTTTTTGACCAACATTAGGTATTTGAAGTGCTATATAGTTTAAAAATTCAAATAATTTAGGTTGTAATCCTGAAAGAAATTCAGATATATTGTTTTCTAGTTGAGGAAATGAGTTATTGAAAAGTTTTTTCCATTCTTTATTGTTAAAAAAACTTTCTAAAAAATTTAAAAAATTTGAAACTTCATGTATGACAGTTGGTATTAACAACCCTACAACTAAACCTATAAAAATAAATAATGCTAATAATGAAAATAATATTGAAAGTTTCCTTGGGAGTTTAAAAAATTTTTGTATTATTTTTGCAAATAAATCTATTATTAAAATTGAACCTATTGAAAATACAATTATTGAAAAAACTTGCATAGATATTAAAGCTATTGAAAAAAATAATGCTAAATAAATACCAGTATAAATTGAACTTTTTGCATTTTTGGTCATGAAAACACCTCACTTATTTATTTTGAAACTCAAAATAATCTCTAATAACATTTATTTCTTTTGTTTTTGCTAAAACTACCATCATTTTTATTCGTGCTTTTTGACCAGAAACTTCTTGTCCTAAAATTATTCCATGTTTTTTTAAATCAGCTCCTCCTCCATCGTAGCCATAAACACCCAAAACTCTACCTTTAAAACATCTTGAAACAACTACTACAGGGAAATTTTGTTTTACAAGTTCTTTTAAAACATTTCCAACAGCAGGCGGAACATTTCCTCTTCCAAATCCTTCTACAACAACAGCGCTATATCCCATTTTTGGAAGATGTTTTAATGTTTCTCCATTATCTCCTGTATAAGTTTTTATTAAGGCTACTTTATCATTTATTGCATCTGCTTCAATGTGCATTCTTTCTAATGTTCTTCTAAAAAAAACAACTGTGTCTTCATCAACTATTCCAAGTGGCCCATATCCTGGAGAATCAAAAGTTGCAACGTTACTTGTATAAGTTTTAGTTACTTCACGAGCAGCATGTATTTCATCATTTAAACAGACTAAAACACCATTGTCGGCAGATTTTTCTAAACTTGCAACTCTTACAGATGCAATTAAATTCATGGGCCCATCAGCTGATGGTTCACTTAAATTTCGCATAGCTGCTGTTAAAACTACGGGTTTAACAGTATCAATAGTTAAATCTAAAAAATAAGCTGTTTCTTCTAAAGTATCTGTACCATGTGTTATTACTACTCCATCATATTCTTTGTTTTTTATTAATTTTTTTACTAATTTTGAAAGTTCCAACATGTCTTTTGGGGTTATGTGGGGACTTGGTTTATTTGCAAATTCTATTAATTCTGTTTTTGCAATATTTTTTAAATAGGGTATGTCATTTAACTTTTGATTTATTTTTTCTGAAGGTACAACCCCTAAATTAGGATCTTGTGTCATGGCAATTGTTCCGCCTGTTGTTACTATAGCAATTTTCTTCATTTTAAACCTCCTAAAAATTTAAATCACATTTCGTTTAAAATTATACCATGAAATGTTATAATTAATTGTAAAATTATGAAAACATTGGGGGCAAAAATATGATTTTAAATTTAATCATGGTTTCAAGTATAAATGGAATTATTTCAAAAACAGAAATTGAAAAGCCGTATTGGAATACTAAAGAAGACTTAAAGTTTTTTTCTACTTTAACTAAAAAATCTGGAGTTGTAATAATGGGAAGAAAAACTTTTGAAACAATAGGGAAAGCTCTTCCTGAAAGATTAAATATAGTTATGACTAAAAATCCACAAAAGTATAAAAATTTAAAAAATTTAAAGTTTATTAATGATAGTCCAGAAAATATTTTAAAGTCTTTAAAAAATTATTCTGAAGTATTTTTAATAGGAGGAAGTACTATAAATTCTTTGTTTTTAGAAAAAAATCTCATAGATTATATATATTTAACTATTGAACCATGGTTAATAAATGGTAAAATAACTTTATTTAAAGATATAAAAAAAGATATTCCTTTGATTCTTGAAGAAATAAAAAAATTAAATGATTCAACCATTGTTTTAAAATATAAAATAAAAAAGTAATAATTAAAATAATATACTTTTTGCTTTTATAAAATATATAAATTTTTATTTTTTTTGTTTTGTTTTGAAAATTTAAAAATCTTAATGTATAATATAATAAAAATAAAAAAAATAAGGAAGGAGCTTCTTAAAAGTGAAAAGTATATGGAGGATCTTTTGGGATACAAATGATCCTAATTATGAGAGAAATTTAAAAGTTTCTCGAAGTATTTCTAATGGAGCTAAAGTCAGTGAGTTTTTAGCTAAGTTAATGGTATCAAGAGGTATTACTAATACAGAAGAAGCAATAAAATTTTTGAATCCATCTGAAAAAGATGTTATTGATCCATTCAAATTAAAAGATATGGATAAAGCTGTTGATTTATTATTGAATATTTTATCAAAAAAAGAAAAAATAGTAGTTTTTGGAGATTATGATGTAGATGGGGTGACTGCCGCATCTACTCTTTATTTGGGTTTAAGAGATTTAGGTTATGATGTTGAAGCATATATTCCAAGTAGATTAGAAGAAGGATATAGTTTAAATGTTGAAGCTATTGAAGAGTTTAAAAATAATGGGTTTAATAACATTATTACAGTTGATTGTGGGATAACTTCGATTGTAGAAGTTAAATATGCTAAAAATTTAGGTATGAAAGTAATAGTTACAGATCATCACGAACAACAAGAAGTACTTCCACCAGCAGATGCTGTTATTAATCCAAAGAGAAGAGATACGAGTTATCCATTTAGGGGATTAGCTGGAGTAGGAGTTGCTTTTAAATTACTTTTGGCTATTTCATCAAAAATAAAATCTAATTTTAATCCCTATGATTATATAGATCTTGTTGCAGTGGGAACTATTGCTGATATAGTGCCTTTATTATCAGAAAATAGATACTTTGTTAAACTTGGGATAGAAAAATTGAAAACCAATCCTTTGCCAGGGTTAAATGGACTTTTAAAAGAATTAAAAGTATCTAATTCGGAAATAAAATCAAATATAATAGCTTATAAGGTTGCACCAAAAATAAATGCAGCTGGAAGAATGGCAGATGCAGTTACTGCCTTTAATTTGCTTATTTCAAAAGATAAAGAAGAAATAAATAAGTATGTATTAGCACTTTTAAAACTCAATACTAAAAGGCAAGCAAAAGAAAAAGAAATTTATTTATTTGCGTTGAGCCTTATGGATGTTAATCCAAAATTAAAAAACGATAAAGTAATAGTTTTAAGTGGTGAAAATTGGCATTTGGGTGTTTTAGGGATTGTTGCTTCAAAATTGTCTGCTCAATTTAATAAACCTGTGTTGATGATATCAAAAGAAGGCGAATTTGGAAAAGGATCTTCAAGAAGTCCACAAGGAATTAATTTAATAGAAATTTTTAAACGAGCATCTGAAAAAGGTGTTTTTAAAGAATTTGGTGGTCATGAACTTGCAGCTGGCTTTACTACATACTCTTCAAAAATAGAAGAATTAAGGATAGCGGTAAATAATGCTTATAAAGAAATTTATGGAGATAGTAAACCAACTCTTGAAGTTTCAATTGATTCAGAAATAGATAAAATTTGGTCAAATTTTTTTGATGATATAAAAAAACTTGAACCTTATGGTTATAAAAACCCTGAACCAACTTTTTTTATTAAAAATATGCATATTGAAAATTTAAAATTTTTTGGAACAGCGGTTGAAAGTTTTGCTGGAAAATCAAGAGATAAAGATTATATTATGGATACTATAGGGTATGGACTTTCTCAAAAGTTAAAAGATATAAGATTTAATGGACCAACAAGCATAAATATAGATGCTGTTGGAAATTTTAGAGAAGAACCAGCGTTTAATTCTAAAAGAACATTTTTAAAGTTTTATTTAAAAGATTTATCTTTAATAGAAAAAAATAATAAGTACTTGTCATTAAATGAATTTGATGTTAATTCATTGTTAAATGAAGAAATTTCAAAGGTATCGAAAATCAAAGCTATTATAAATAATTTAAATAGTAAAAAAGTTGCTATGTTTTTACCAAGTAAGGTAAAGTATGCAGTTATAATGAAAAAAATAGTAGAATCTTTAAATAAAAATAAAAAGATTATTATTGTTGGATCTTCTCATGTTAATTTAAAACATACTTATAATATAATATCTTCTTATATTTCACCAACGATAATTTGTTATAATAAAAAAAGTAAACTTAGTATAAAAAATTTGAATGAAAAAAATATTATATTTATAACCGTTCCATCTTTTTTTAAAAATTTAAAAATGTTTACGGGAAATAAATTTGATTTTATTGTAGACGAACCATTCTATTCAGTTGCACACCCAGCGGTAAAGTCTATAAAAGAATACTCTGAGTTTAGAAAATTTTTAAATTATAAAGAAGATAATATATCAATATTAGGATCAATATATCATGAAACTTTAAAAGAATTTTTAAAAGTTGCAGGTTATAAAGTATTAATATCAAATATCAATCAATCAAACTTTGAAATTATAAAAGAAAAAAAGAAGTTAAATGAAGTATTAAAGGATTATTTGAATTCATATAATAAAAAAATCATTGTTATAAACAACAGAAAAAAACAAGAACTTATAAAAAATTTTATCGTTGAAAAATTAAATATTCCCGAAGAAACAATAAAAATATTTAATGAAGATATAGAGTTTTCAAAAAAATTAATGTTAAGAGAAAAATTGAAAAAAACATCCTCTAATATACTCATTACTTCATATTCAAATAATGGTTTAGGTATGAAAATTAGTGATAAAAAACCAGTTTTTATATTATTAGAACCACCAAAAACACGACTTGAATTAATTGATTTGGTTTCAAACTGGAATGTAAATAATTATCATGTGAATATAGTTTTAGCTTATGATAATAAATTTAAAATGAGATTGAATTATGAGTATGCAAAAGAGTATCCATCACAAAATATTTTGAAACAATCTTTTGATTTTATAAAAAATAATCCTGATTTGAAAGAAACTGATATTATAAAAAATTTATTTAAAGATGACAGAGAAATAGGGAAAATAGTATTAGATGAACTAATTGATTCTGGATTGATTTTAAATTCATCTGGTAAATATGAGGTTTTAGATGAATTTGATTTAAAACTTCTTCATAAGAGTATAAAAATAAAAGAAAGTATTTTAGACAATTGGATAATAAAAGAAACGATTGATTTTTTTAAGGATGTAGATACGAAAAAATTTATGCAAATGTTAAAAACAAATATAACAGAAATTAGGAGATGAAATATTTGAGAACTACTTTAGATTTAGATTTAGCATTAATTATTAAAAATATGAATATAATAGATGTGAAATCTATATTAGATGAAAATAAAATATTTTCTAAAATTTATCCTGCACCTAAATCTGTTTTAGAAAGCTGCTCACCTATTTTAGTTGTTTCATCAAAAGATGAAATAAAAGTCAAAGATATTCTTGAAGGTATTTTGTATGAAAAAATAAAAATGGATAAAGACATAATTTGGGAGCTATTAAAAAGATGAAAATACTTGGTATAGATCACGGACAAAAAAAGTGTGGAATAGCAAATGCAGTTTTTAATATTGCATCACCTTATAAGACGGTATTAAATAATGAATTAATTACTTTTTTCAAAAAAGAAGGAGTAAATAAAGATACAATAATAGTATATGGATTGCCATTATCTATGTCTGGTAGGTTTTCAAATCAAACATACAATGTCATAAAATCTGCTATAGAAGTTAAGACTACTTATGGGTGCAAGATAATTTTTATAGATGAAAGGTTAACTTCAAAAACACTTTTTACAGAATTAAAAGGTGTTGTTAAATCAAAAAAAATAAAAAAAACTAAAGATCAGAATAGTAGTTCATTAATTTTATCTGTGTACCTTGCAAACAAAAATGCTGGTATTGAATTAAAAGAAAAAAAAGTGTATAATATTGTGCATCAAATAAAATCAAAAAAAACACTGGTATATGAAACGGCAATAAAAAATATTAAAGACATAGAAAATTTTTATATTTTTACAAAAGATCCTTGGATATTTTGGTATTACTTTTCACAAGGAATAAAAAGTATTAATATAGAAAAAGATTTAGAAGAATATGATGTTTTAATTTGTAGTGAAGAAAAAAATATCGATTTAAAATACAATGAAAAAATGTGCCTGTAGCTTAATTGGATAAAGCGTTGGACTCCGGATCCAGAAATGCGGGTTCAAATCCCGCCTGGCACACCAACTAAAATCGGGGAGGTAAAAAAATGGCTAAACACGATCTCGGAATTGATTTGGGAACAGCAACTTTTGTTGTATATTCAAGAACAGAAGGTATTTTTATTGAAGAACCATCTGTTGTAGCAATAGATAAGAAAAAAGGTCAAATTATTGCAATAGGTCACGAAGCAAAAGAAATGCTTGGAAAAACTCCCGATGAAATTGAAATAATAAGACCAGTTCAAGATGGAGTTATAAACACACCAGAAATAATAGAAGATGTTTTGAGGTATTTTTTAAAAAAAGCAAAAAAAGGTATTTCATTTTCTAAACCGATTTTTGTTATAGGAATTCCAGCTTTAACAACAGATGTTGAAAGAAGAGCTGTTAAAGAAGCTGCCGAAAAGGTTGGAGCTTCAAAAGCGTATTTAGTTTTAGAACCTGTTGCTGCTGCTATTGGAACTGAAATAGATATTACAAAACCAAATGGACATATGGTTGTTGATTTAGGTGGAGGAACAACAGATATAGCAGTAATAAGTTTGGGTGGAAGTGTTATGAGAGAATCAATAAAAGTTGCTGGTCAAGCAATGGATAATGAAATAATTAAGTACATAAAAAAACAATATAGATTTTCAATAGGTGAAGCAACTGCTGAACAATTAAAAAAAGAAATTGGAAAAGCTTATTCAATGGAGGAAAATATTGAATTAGAAATAACTGGACAAAATATAAAAACTGGATTACCTTCATCATTAATAATAAATTCAGATGATGTATTTAAAGCAATAAAATCTGTATTAGGTGAAATAATATCAAAAATAAAAAATGTACTTGAAAAAACTCCTCCAGAATTAGCAGCTGATGTTATGAAAAATGGAATAATTCTTGCTGGTGGGGCATCTAAAATTCGAGGATTAGATAAATTAATATTTGAAAAAACAGGCGTAAAAACAAAGGTTACAGAAGAACCTCATCTTACTGTTGCAAAAGGTACAGGAATTCTACTAGATAATATAGAATTATTAAATAGAGTTTCTGTAGACTGAATGTGGAGGTAGTAATATGAGGGGTATCTATAGTGCTGGAATGGGAATGTTGAATTCTCTTCAAAGATTGAACTCAATTTCTAACAATCTTGCCAACGTCAATACGAATGGTTATAAAAAAGACACGTCTCTTTTTAAAGCCATTTTGGAAAAAGAATTTTATTCTTTTCCTAAAAATTCACAAAAAGGAATTGGTATTGGAAAAACAGAAACAGCAGTAGTATTAGATAAAGTTGTTCCCGAAATGACACAAGGAAAATTAGTTGAAACCAATAACAATTTTGATATGGCAATTTTAGGTAAAGGTTTTTTTAAAGTTCAATCTGGAAAAGATATTTTTTATACACGAGATGGAGAATTTAAACTCTCAGCTGATGGATATTTAGTTGATAATAATGGAAATAAAATTTTAGATGAAACTAATAATCCTATAAGAGTTCAAAAGAACCTTGAAATTAATGAAAATGGAAATATTAATAACACATCCAATAAAATAGGTATTGTTGAATTGAAGAATTTATCAAAAAAAGGTACAAATTATTTTATTGGAACTGAAGTAAAAGATACAATCTCCAAAATAAAACAAGGATATGTTGAAAAATCTAATGTTGATACCCTCAAAGAAATGGTTAATATGATAAGTGCAAACAGAGAGTTTGAAATATTACAAAAAGCTGTTCAGTCTCAAGATTCTTTGAATGCAAAAGCAATTGAAATAACAAGAACATAATAGGAGGGGTAATAATGATAACATCTCTTTATACAGCAGCTTCAGGAATGAATGCTGAACAAAAAAAGTTAGATATTATATCAAATAATTTATCAAATGTAGATACAACTGGTTATAAATCAATGAGAGCAGAATTTCAAGATTTGTTGTATCAAGCAGTAAAAGAGGCGGGAACTCCAACTGCTCAAGATTCAACACTTCCAACAGGTTTGTATATAGGACATGGTACACGACTTGCTGCAACAAATAGATTGTTTACTATGGGGAACTTAGAAGAAACTGGAAATTCTACAGATATAGCAATAACTGGAGATGGTTTTTTTCAAGTACAGTTACAAGATGGAAAGATAGGATATACAAGAGACGGTTCGTTTAAAAGAGATGCAAATGGCAGATTGACTACAAGCAATGGACTTTTAGTAGTACCAAATATAACAATCCCTCAAAGTGCATCTGGATTGAGTATATCACCAGACGGAATAATAAGTGTAAAACTTGGTGATGGTACTATACAAAATTTAGGTAATTTAACACTTGTAAGATTTGTAAATCCAGCAGGTCTTGAACCTACAGGAAATAATATTTATCTTGAAACACAAGCATCTGGAGCTCCTATAGAAGGTGTATCTGGTCAAGATGGATATGGAGCTTTACAACAAGGATATCTTGAAAAATCTAATGTTGAGGCAGTAAAAGAAATGGTTAACATGATAATTTCTCAAAGAGCTTATGATATGAATTCAAAAGCAATAACTTCTGCTGATGAGATGCTTAGAACAGTTGCTTCATTGAAGAGATAAAATGAAAATTAAAGTTTTTTTTATTACTTTTATCTTTTTTATTTCTTTAATATATGCTAAAACAGTATTTACTGTTCCTTCTACTGTTATTACAAATGATAATAGATTTTCTCTTAAAGATATTTTTCAAGATATTCAATATGATAGAACTATATGTTATATTAATAATTATAAAATTTATCAAAAAGAAGAATTAGAGAAGATATTGAAAGGATTTTTAAGTATTTATTATAAGGACTATCAATTAAGCTTTAATTCTAATACAATAAAAGTTATAAAAGAAGTATCTGATGTAATAAAAAAAACAAACTTTAATTTTAATGAATTTATAATAAATACAGTAAACAATTATAATAAAAATTTTAGAGTGTTGAAAATAGAAAAAAAAATAACTGTTTCTTCTACTCCAACAATAAATAGAATATTTAGAAGCGGAAATACATTGTATATTTCTGCTTCTTATTTAAAAAACAATCAAAAACATTATTTTAATGTATCAGTTAAAATTTCTGAAGAAAAAAAAATTCTTTTGTTTTCAAAAGATATTTTAAGAAATGAAATTTTAAAATTAGAAGATACAAAAGAGAGTACTGTAAATATATTATCTTTAAATTTTCAACCGTTGTATTTGAAAGAATTTAAAGAAGGAAAATTTAAATTAATAAAAAATGGATTAAAAAATGAAATAATAAATAAAAATTTTTTAAAAGTAATTCCAGATGTATTAGCAGGAAATACTATAACAATTGTAGTTAAATATAACGGAGTCGTAGTTAAAAGTTGGGGAATTGTTTTAAAAGATGCTAATTACGGCGAAATTATTTCTGTTAAAAATACTCAAACAAAAAAAGTAGTTACTGGCTTATTAAAAGAAGGACCATATCTTTTAATAAATCTTGGGAGTGATGTAAATTGAAAAAAATTTTTTTAATAATAATAATAATTATTTTGACTACTATTTCTTTTTCAGATTCATTGTGGAATAAATCTTCAAAAACTTCTATTGTTTCAAATAATAAAAATTATTCAGTTGGAGATTTTATTACAGTTATAGTAAGAGAATCACCAACACTTTCAATGGATGATAATATTCCAGGTTATAAATCAACTACCATTGATACATTAGGTTCCATTGTTAAAAATATAGGTGGAACAGACTTGACAAAATTTTTACCTTTAGGATCAACAGATCCATCATCTTTGAAAGTTTCTAATAATAAAGTTAAATCTTCTACAAAAGCAAATGTAAGTTTGTATATTACAGCAAAAATTACAAAAATTGATAAAAATATATATACTATACGTGGTGAAAAAGAAATAAAAATTGATAATCAAAGGAAAAAGATGATAATAGAAGGAGACTTTGCTAAGGACTCTATAAATGATGGATACATAGAATCTTCAAAGATTGCAAATGCAAAAATTTGGTATGCTGGAGATATAATATTTCAACAAGATCCAAAAGAGCCTTCTTGGATATCTTGGATTCTTTCTGGTATAGCTAATGTATTTTATTAATGGAGGTGTGTTTTGAAAAAAATAATTTTAGTATTGATATTAATTGTATCTATACTATCTTTTGCAAATGTTAGAATAAAAGATATTTCTGATTTTAGAGGTGCAAGAGATAATCAACTATTTGGAATAGGAATAGTAACAGGTTTAAATGGAACTGGAGATTCTGGAAATATTCCGTCTGAAATGTTAAATAACTTATTTAAAAATCTTGGAATGCAAATAAAAAATCAAATCACCTCTAAAAATACTGCAGTTGTAATAATAACAGCTGATATTCCATCTTTTTATAAAGAAGGAATGAAACTTGATGTAACTGTATCTGCTGTTGGAGATTCAAAATCAATAGAAAATGGTGTTTTAATTCAAACACCATTATACGGTGCAGATAATAATGTATATGCTGTTGCTCAAGGTAATGTTTTAACTGGTGGTGCTGAAGTAAAGAGTACAAATCTTCAAAAAAAATACAAAGTTTCAGGTTATATTCCACAAGGAGCTATTGTTGAAAAAGAAATTCCAGCAAATATTGTTTCGAATAATACTATAACTTTAAATTTGAAACATCCTGATTTTTCTACAGCGGCAAGAGTTTCAATGGCTATTAATGTAACCTTTTCAGATAAAATTTCAAAAGCAATGGATTCATCATCTATAAAAATAAAGATTCCAGATGTTTTTTATGATGATGTAGTATCTTTCTTAGCTTTAATAGAAGAAATTGAAGTACAACCAGATGTAAAGGCACAAATAATAATAAATGAAAAAACGGGAACCATAGTTCTTGGTGGAAAAGTAAAATTAGCTGATTTTTCGTTGAGTTATGGAAATTTTGTAATTAGTGTAAATGATGGTAGTATAAATGGTAATCCTGCAACTATAGATAATGTAATTGCAGCTTTAAAGGCATCTGGAGCAACTCCTCAAGATATTATAGCTATAATACAAAACTTATCTAAAGCCGGTTATATTTACGGTGAAGTTGTGGTGATGTAATATGATAGGCCCTGTATATAATTTATCTTATGATACAAAGGGAATGAATGAAAAAAAAGCTGCAGAAGCATTTGTTTCCGAATTATTTGCTAAGGTATTAAATTCAATGAATGATAATCCTTTAGTAAAAGATAATAAGCTATTTCCAAAGTCTAATACAGAAAAATGGTTTAAAGAAATGTTGAATGCAGAGTATGCAAAATCTCTTTCAAAAAAAGAGTTAAAACCTTTAGTTAATCAAGTTGTTAATTCTATAAAACCAAATAGAAAGTAAATTATTTTAATAAAAAATTAATCTTTTTGTAATTTAATTTTGATAATCATTGTGGTATCATATAGACGTAACAAATTTTAATTTTCGAGGTGAAAGTATGAAAGGTACAGTTAAATGGTTTGACGCAAAAAAAGGATTTGGATTTATTACTTCTGACGATGGAAAAGATGTATTCGTACATTTTTCAGCAATAACAATGGATGGTTTCAAAACTTTAGAAGAAAACCAAAAAGTTGAATTTGACGTAGTAGACGGCGAAAAAGGACCACAAGCTTCTAACGTAAGAACAGCTGAATAATAATTGAAAAGATGCACTTAGTGCATCTTTTTTTTTATTGAAATTAAATTTCTAAATACTTAATGAGTTAAAAAAAATAAACTTTAAGGTTAATCATAAGTTAACTAAAAAGAAATAAGAAAACGAATCATATATGGTATTATATAAGCGTAGCAAATTTTAATTTTCGAGGTGAAAGTATGAAAGGTACAGTTAAATGGTTTGACGCAAAAAAAGGATTTGGATTTATTACAGCAGAAGATGGAAAAGACGTATTCGTACATTTTTCAGCAATAACAATGGATGGTTTTAGAACTTTAGAAGAAAATCAAGAAGTTCAATTTGACGTAGTAGACGGCGAAAAAGGACCACAAGCTTCTAACGTAACATCTGCATAATAATCAATTATGGCTTGCATTTGCAAGCCATTTTTATTTATTTTGAAAGTTTATTTTTTTATCAATTGCTTTTTTCTTAGCTTCAAGTTCTTCTAATTTTCTATTTGCAACAACATATAATTCTTGAAGTTTTTCGTAAAGCATTATTGCTTCTTCTAATTCGTCTTCACTACTTTCTTTAAAATATTCTTCAATTGTTTTCATATAATTTACTATTTCTTTAAACTTCAAATCTATTAAATCAGATTTTTCTAATTCTATTATTTCTTTTAAATTTTCATGCATTTACAAATCCCTCCAATGAATTTATTATTTTTTCTTTGTTTTTTTCAGATAGCTCTTTTGTTTTTATTAAGCTTAAAATATCTTTTGTTATATTTTTTATATTGTCATATTTTTTATTTACTATAAAGCAATTAATTTTAAATATGGAACTATTAGTTATTTCGAATTTAAATAAACCAATTTCCGCTAACATCATTTCTGAATTTAAAATTTTATTTTTTAAAATTAAAGAAGTATTATTCATGATATTATTTAAATTTATTTTCATGCTTTTTAAGCAATATTCAGTTTTTAAATTTATTTCTTCATAATTTTTTATTTGTATATTTTGAAAATTTTTATTTATATATAGCCTTGAATTTTTTAAAATATTTTTATTTTTTTCTTTTTTATTTTTTAATTCATTTTGTATATATGTATTAATTTTATTATTTAATGTACCATATAAAACAAACAAACTTTTAGAGTTCATTCGCTTTTTTAATAATGTAGAATAATCTTTAATTATGATTTTAGGGAGAGGTTTGTTTTTATCAAATTTAGTATTTAAATAATAAAAACATGTTTTTAAATTACTTTTTTCATTTTTTAATGTATGCTTTTTTTTTAAAATTTTGTTATTCAGTACATTTTGAGAATTTATTTGAAGTGTATTTATTTTATTTCTAGAAGAAGTTATATTTTTATAAACTTTATTAGAAATTATATATTGTGATTTGTTTTTAAACATATTTTTTTTTGAATTAATTTTTATATTAAAAGTTTTATTAAATTTTAAAATAATCATATTTAATATATCTTCATTGTTTTTATTTTTTAGAGTATTCATTAAAGTATAAATACTTTCATTAAAATTTTTATTTTTATTTATATTTTTTTCAAAAGAAATTTTTACTGAATAGTAAATTGCATTAATATTTTCATTAGAGTTCAATATTAATCCCCACCTTTTTTTTATTATAACATAATTTAATAATTAATTAAAACATATTTATTTAGTAATTCTGTTATCATTTTATAATCATTAAAAAAAGTTTCGTGATTTCTTCCATTTATATAATTTGAATCTCTTCTTACATTATATCCATACATCATTTGACTGGCAACTGTAACTGCTCCATCATTTTCTATTTCATATTTAGATGAATTTGTTATTCTTCCAAAAAATTCTAAAACTGAGTGAGAAAAGTTAAATGTAACTATTGGATCATAATCATCAATTTTTGAATAAATTAAGAGTAATTTATTTAAGTATTTATCATTTTTATTTAAATTAATTATGTCTTTTGAAGGTGTAAATAAATTCTTTTTAAAAAGTGTATTATTTAATTTATTTAATTTTTTAGTATTTGAACTTCGTATAGAATATCCTCCATTAAAAGTATCTAATATATTATATTCAGAAAGAATTGCTGGTATTAAGTATGGATAAGTTTTAAATAATATTTTTAACTCATTATCTAAATTTAATTTTTTTTGAGAAATAGTATCATTTAATGAATTTTCTAATATTTTAATAGCACTTTCTATATTTTCATCAATTTTTTCATCAAAAGATTTATAAGCAAAAAGTTCTATTAGATTTTGTAAAGATGAGCCATAATTAACTGCATCTATATTTATTATATTAACTATATTCGTATAATTTGAAAAATTAAGTGCATATCTAGTAACTAATCCTCCCATGCTGTGAGATATAAAATAAAGTTCTTTATAATCTTTAAACTTTCCTTTTTCCATTAATTCATAAAGTTTTTTTCCAAATTCTTTTGCTGTCATGGTATGAGAATCATAAATAAATTCGTAAAAATCAAAATTTTTAAATTTTTCATCATTTTCGTATATATATCTAAAGAAATTATTAAAGGTTCCAAACCGTTGTAAAGTTCTCCAAGGAAATTTTTCTTTAAAAAAATTTTCTAAATATCTATTTATTTGAATTCCGTGAACAAAAATTATAGCTTTCCTTTTTTTATTATAAACTTCAGTATTTATAGATTTTTCTGGAATTCTATAACCATATCTTATACCAGATATTTTTTTGTGTAAAATCATAGCTTCTTCTTCATAAGTTTGTCTTGAAAATTTTGGTTTTACTTTCCAAAGTTCAGAATAACTTTCATCTTTAAATTCATTTTTATAAAACAATCTTATATTTATTGAATTGAAGTTTAAATTTAATTTTTTTGATATGTATGATGCTGGTATTATTGGAAATATTTCGTGAAATCCACTTTTAGTTATTTCTGGAGAAATGAGTGGATATTTCGTTTCAAAGTTAAATGATATATTGCTATTAATAAATGAAACTTTAGTTCGTTCTTTTACAAAAGAAGCAATTGTTGAATCTGATGTGTATCCTATTGGGAAAACTATTGAGTTTGATTTTAAGTTTAATGCGTTTATTTCTAAAAAATCTTCTTCTTTTTTTCCAAAATAAATTAAAGTATTTTTATTTTTTTCAAATAAATTTTTATATATTAAAAACTTTTTATTTTTATATGAAATAATTTTGTTTTTTTCATTGTTGTAGAAAATATAAACGTCTTTTATTGTACTATTGTAGATACTTCCATCTTTGTCATAATTTTGAATTATGAAACTATTTTTTTTGTTTTTCAAAACTTTTATACTTACAGAATTTTGAAAAGCTGATAAGCTTTTAATAATTTTAAAGCCATTTCCATTGTTCAATAAAACTCTTGTCCCAGATAAAAAAATATTTTTTATATTCCAATGTATTTTTATAAAACATTCATTAGAGTTAATATCTTTTATTGATAATACTTCAAAATTATTTGATGTATTTATTTCTTTTGGATCGTATTTTACATTTAAAAATTTAAATGTATCTTCTAAAGGATTTGAAAAAACAAAAATGTTGATAAATAAAAAAATAAAAAGAACAAATTTTTTCATATAAATCACCTCTTTATATGGTATCATGTTATGATATCATATAAAGAGATATTTAGTTTGATTTTGATAAAAAGAATATAAAAATTTATAAAAAAATTTAAATTTAGTAAAATATTTTTTAGTTATTTTTTTGTTGGAATTTTAAAGCTAAAATCCCAACAGATAAAACAACAAATATAGTTCCAATTAATTTTAATTTATTTGGAACTTCATTTAAAAAATAATAAGCTAGTATTGTTGAAATTACAGGTTTTAATAAAAAAGAAAAAGAACCTAAAGAAGCATCTAAGATAGTTAATGCTTTAAAGAAGGTAATATAAGCTATACCAGTAACAAATATACTTATATAAAATAACATCAAATAAATTTGAAAGTTTCCATTGAATTCAAATACAGGTATTTTTAATATTTTTAATACTATATAAAAAGGTATTGAAGACATTAAAAAAGAAAAAGCTACAAAAATATTTGAAGGAATATTTGATAAATATCTTTTTACCATTACTGTATAAAAAGCAAAGCTGAATGTAGATAGAAGTCCAAATAAAAGGCCTAAATAACTATCTCCAGTATTATTAGAAAGTAATATTATTATAATGCCAATTATACCAACTATTAGAGAAATAATTTTTTTTAAAGTTATTTTTTCATTTAGAATAATTGATGCTAATATTAAAACAAAAATTGGGTTTGCACTTATTAAAATTGCTGCAGTTGAAGCATTTGAAAATTTTATAGAAAACTGTAATAAAGACATTGAAAGTAAAGAATTTAAACTTCCTATAAAACACATCAACATTAAATTTTTGAATGAAAATTGAAAATTTTTAATTTGTTTTGTTAAAAAAAGATATAATAAAATAAATAGTCCACCAATAAAAAATCTTAAAAAAGTTATTTGAAAAGGATTGAAAATATTTAAAAAAGGTTTAGTAGCTACTTCAATAGTACTAAAAAAGAAAATTGTTATAAAAAGATATGCCCATCCTAAAAATTTTTTTGAATTCAATTTATATTACCCTCTTTCATTATAATTAATGTTATTATAACATAATACTATTAATTATAATGGTGATTTTTTATTTTATAATTAGTTTAAAATTGATACTAGGAGGAACATATATGTCTAAACTTACACAAAAAGCTTTATCTGAATCATTAAAAAAACTAATGCAAACAATACCATTATCTAAAATAACGGTTAATGATGTTGTTAAAGAATGTGGATTAAACAGAAGAACTTTATATTATTATTTTCATGATATATATGATCTTTTAGAATGGACTTTTAAAACGGAAATACTTAATGTTCTTGGAAAAAATAGAACTTATGAAACTTGGCAAAAGGGTTTTTTAAAAATACTTTATTATTTACGTGAAAATAAAAAAATAGTTTTAAATGCATATAATTCAATTGATAGAGATCATTTAGAAAATCATTTGGATGAAAGCGTATATAAACTTATTTTTGGGGTTATAAATGAACTTTCAAAAGATATGAATATAACTGAAAAAGATAAAAAATATGTAGCAAAATTTTATAAAATAGCACTTACTAATACAATTATTGATTGGGTTAAGGAACATATGGAAGAAGATCCAAAAGAAATAGTAGATAATTTAACTAAAATATTAGATGGAGATCTTTATAGAGCTTTATTAAAATATGAAAAAGAGAAACCAAATAAATGATTTCTCTTTTTATTTTTTAAATTAATCCTTCTAATGTTGTATCTTTTATTAATTTTTTTATTATAGGTTCGCCTGGTAAAGGTTTTCCGCTATACAATGTTTTTGTAGCTGCTGTAAGTGCTCTAACATCATATTGACTTGGATAAATTTCTGGTACTTCTTTTTCAAGATTTAATAATTTATATACACCCATGATTGCAGAACGAACAGAGTATTCAACTGTAAATACACAATCATCTTTTATTTCTGCAAATTGTCCTAAAAATGCTAAATTAACACTACCTTCTGGAACAACATCAGGTCTGTCTCCCTTTACTCTTGGCATGAATTGACTTGTGATGTATGGCATCATTACTGGAATTACTATTGCACTATCAACAATTTCTTCCATTAATTCGCCTTCAACGTTTAAGTGGTACAAAACTTCTCTTAATAATTCTTCTCCTGTACATTCACTCATTTTTTTCTTTATAAAGTCTCCTTCATTATCTGGGAATAATCCATATGCCCACAATACGATTACATTGTCTGGTTGATTTGCAAAATGTGGTTGTCTACTGCCAGTAAAACTCATTCCCCAGTTTGAATCTTTAAAAGTTACAACACTTCCAGTAATACCTCTTCCTGAACGAGGATCATTACCTGTTAATTTTTTCAAAACATCTTCCATTTTAGAATCTTTGAATGTCATAGTAAATGATTCCCATTTGGTTTTGTCTATATTACCACAAAAAACTTCAGGGTTTCCAAAAGCTTTGTCTTTTTTTGCAATGTTTTTCCATAAATTCCAAACTGGTCCAGGTTCTCTATTGAGTTCTGGAGCTTTATTCATACTTCCAATTGTTGAATTTTCTGTCATTGAACCATTGGTAACAAAAACTAAGTCATTTCTTGTAGTTTTTATTATTTCTTCTTTTCCATTTTTTATAATATGTATACCTGTAACTACTTTTTCGGAATCAGTTATATCCATATCTAAATCAGTAACCAATGTTTCATTTTCAAATTTAACTCCACGTTCTTTTAACCAACTTAACAAAGGTAAAACAAATGAATCATATTGATTGTATTCAGAGAATAATATGCCTTTTAATTTATTCATACCAGGTAATAAATGAATAAATCTTTGCATATATCTTTTCATTTCTACAACACTATGCCATGTTTCAAAAGCAAACATACTTCTCCAAAATAACCACATATTTGTTTCAAAAAATGATGGATCAAAAAATTGTTTTACAGTAATATTTCCAAGTGCTTCTTCAGTTGCTAAAGAAAGTTTTGTTAATTGTTTAATGTGTTTTTCTTCTAAGCCTAAAGTAGAAGAATCTGCTCTTTCACCTCTGTTATGAAGTAATCTACAAACTGACTCATTTGGATCCCAAACATTTATTTCGTGAAATTCATCTAAAATAGTTCTACCAGGTCTTTTTAAAGATGGAATATCTCCAAACATATCCCAAGTACATTCATAATGAGCTTCCATTTCTCTTCCACCACGAATAACATATCCTTCTTCTGCATTTCCTGCTCCGTCTAAAGCACCACCATTAATGTTTTTTCTTTCTAATATTGTTATATTTTTTCCATCCATATGTCCATCACGAATTAAATAAAAAGCTGCTGAAAGTGCTCCTATTCCAGAACCAACTAAATAAGCTTTTTTAGTTTCAATACCTTCTGGTTTTTTTGGATTTATTCTTTGATAGTTTCCCATATTTTACAACTCCTTTCAGTTCATTTTGATAACATATAAAGTATATAAAAAAATTTTTTATATGTAAATTACCAAAATAGTAGGAGTGTGTAAAATTGAAACAAATTTAGTTGTTTGTGTAATTGTTATATATTTAATTTTATTTTTGAGGATAAAAAATTTTTAAAGAAATTATATTTTAATAGTGCATCTATAAACCATTGTATAACCATTGCTCCCCAGACATAAACTAGATTTAATTTTAAAATAAAGATTATAATAAATATTAAAGGAAGCCTTATTCCCCAATTAGTAAATAAAGATACCTTAAAAGGCGTTTTTGTATCTCCAGCTCCTTTTAAAGATCCACCATAAATCATACTTATTGCCATTGTTGGTTGTTCAAAAGCTGTTACTATTAAGCATAGTACTCCAAGTTCTATTGTTTTTGGATCTGTTATAAAAAAATTCATAAAAAGTTTTGGAATTAATATAAACAATATTCCAAAAAAACTCATTATTACAGTTCCCATTAATGCAGAAATATTTGCGTACTCTTTAGCTTTTTTATAGTCCTTAGCTCCAATCATTTGACCAACTAAAGCAGTTGCTGCAACACTAAATCCCCAACCTGGCATAAAAGATATGCTTTCTATTGTTGTAACTATTTGATTAGTGGAAGCAGATAATTTTCCAAGACCACTCAATACCCAAGAAACAGATAATAATCTTGCTAAGCTAAAAGCTCCTTCTTGAAGCCCAGAAGGAACTGCAAGATAAAATAATTTTAAAATATATTTTTTGTTTAAATTTTTTATATATTTAAATCTGATTTTTACTTTTGAAAAAAATACATAATAAAATACTAAAAATAAAAATCCAATAATTGCTGCAAGAGAGGTTGCAATGGCAGCACCTTTAACTCCCATTTCAGGAAATCCAAACTTGCCAAAAATAAAAATCCAGTCTAAAATTATATTTATAGTGTTTATAATTAATGCTGAAATCATTGACATAAAAGTATTTCCTATTCCTCTTAAGCCTGAGCTAAGTAATGAAACTAACATTTGAAATACTGATCCAAAAGCTACTATTTTTGTGTAAGAAAGTCCATAGGATAATACAATTTTTTTAGCTCCTAAAATAATTAATATATTTTTACTAAATAAAAAAATAAAGGTTGATACAATTAATGATATGAAAAAGCCGAAGAAAAAACCAGAAGATAAGTATTTTTCAACTGTATTTATTTTTTTAGCTCCATAACTTTGAGCAACCATAGTTGTTATTGCAGTACTCAACCCTATTGTTATTATTATACCTGTAATAGTATATATTAGTTCTGTACTCAATCCAACAGCACTTACTGCATCATTCCCGCCCCAATGACCTATAAAGGCTGTGTCTGATACAAAAACGAGCATATATAAAAGCATTTCTCCAACAGCAGGTAAAGCGATTTTCAATACTTTAAAGTATTTTTTTGACATAAATCACCTCAATATAATTATTAGTTAAGCTAACTGATTATAACAAAAATTATTTATTTTTACTATTAAAAAGTGTAACATATGATACGGATTTTTATATGAAAATAATATATAATTTTTATATACGATAAAAATTATCTGGATAAAGGAGTGTTTAAAATGGAAAAGTTTAAAGTTTTAAAAGAGAAATGTATAGCTTGTAGAGCATGTGAAAGAGTTGCTGAAGAAAATTTTAAAATAATAGATGGAAAAGCTATAGTTTATAAACAACCAGAAAATGAAACAGAGGAAACTAAATCAATTAAAGCATTAAAATCATGCCCAACAAATGCTATTGAAATAAAAAATATTGAATTAATAACTGGCAGTTCTAATGTAAAAGAAACTCTTGAAAAACATCCAAAGTTAAAAGAAAAATTAATTGAACTATCTCCAAAGTTTAAAAAGATGCAAACACCGTTTATGTGGAATACTCTTGCAAAATTTGCAACTTTTGAAAATGCTTCTAAAATGACAAAGATATCTTTGTGTGAAATCTTACATACTTTAAATGAAGAATTAGGTTTAGTAAAAGAATTGTCAAAAAAATTTCCAGAATGTATAAAAGAATTTAATGAAGAAAAATTTAATAATACAGATATATTTTGGGATGAAAATGAAGTTTTAAAAGTAGAAAATAATAATTTTGAAAGTATTGAAAATGTTTTAAATAAATTAAAAAATTTAAAACGTGGTGAAGGATTTGTATTTGAAGGAGAGTTTGTAATAGATCCTTTTATAAAAAATATTGAAGAGTTAAAATATTTGTACAATGTAAAAAAAATAAACAAATTTGAATATAGAGTATCTGTTTTTAATAAGAGCAATAAAGATAATCTTAATATTTTAGATGTTAGAACTATGCAAGTTGATCCATTTGATGTAATAATTAAAAAAGCCTATAGCATAAAACCAGGTGAAGAGTTTATATTAGTTCAAACCTTTGAACCAACCCCTTTGATAAATATGTTAAATGGAATGGGATTTGATCATAAAACAGAAATTAAAAGTGAATTTGAAGTTTGGGTTTATTTTAAAAAAACAATTGAAGAAGAAGAAAAAAATGAAAACTCAAATAAACCTACTATTACAATACAATCAGCAACACCAGTTGGTTATCCTATAATTATGAAACTTTTACAGTCTAAAAAAATTAAAAATGCAGTAAATATAAAAGAGTTAAAAGTTTGGGAAGAAACAGAAAAACATTTGGGTTGGATTGTAAATGGGAAAGCAGATATAAGTTTTTCTGCATTAATAACAGCTTCAAAATTTAAAGGTATGGATGTAAAGATGCCAGTTGTATTTGTTTGGGATAATTTTTCTATTTTAACAAGAGGGTATAAAGCAAAGTCAATAGAAGATTTAAAAGGTAAAAAACTTTATTTACCTTTATTTGAAGATGCACCACCAGCTAAAATAACAAAGTATTTAATACAATCAAAAGGATTTGATGTAAATGATTTTGAATTTGTGTTTGGTAAACCTTTTGGAAGACCTAAACAAATTATGAATGATTTTATTAATGGAAAAGTGGATACTGTATTACTTAGAGAGCCTGAAGCAGGGTTTGCTATAAAAACATTAAAAAATAATAATATTAAATATTCAGAATTATCTTATGGTAAACTTTGGAATGAAATAAATAATAATTTTGGGTTATTTCCAAATGCAGGAGTTATATTTAAAGGAGAGTTTGTTAGAAAATATCCAGAAATATCCAAAGTTGTATTAGATGAATTAAAAAATAGTATTGAATGGGTGAATAAAAATAAAAAAGAAGCAGCAAAACTTTCTTTTGATATGATGAGAGCAAATATTGAAAATGTTGAAGAATTTTTAAATAGAGTAACTTTTAAATATGTTGAAGGAGAAGAATTAACTAAAAAAATAAATCAATTTTATTCACTTCTAATTGAAAATGATATATTAAATTTTGAAATTGATAATGATCTTATGAATATGTTTAAAATATAATTTAAAAATAAAAACTCCACACTATTAGTGTGGAGTTTTATGAAAGGAATGATTTTATGAAAAATGAAAAAAAATACGATAAAGCTATTTTAGCAGCAGGATGTTTTTGGGGAGTTGAAGATTTATTAAAAAATTATGAAGGAATAATTGATACAAGAGTTGGATATACAGGTGGAAAAACACCTAATCCAACTTATGAACAAGTATGCTATGGGTTTACAGGTCATGCTGAAGCTATAGAATTAATTTATGATAAAGAAAAAATTACTTATGAACAAATATTAAAAATATTTTTTGATATTCATGATTTCACACAAATTAATAGACAAGGTGTAGACATTGGAGAACAGTATAGAAGTTCAATTTTTTATATCAATGAAGAACAGAAACAAATAGCAGAAAACATAATTTCTTTTCTTAAAAAGAAAGGATATGATGTTGCCACCAAACTTGAAAAGGCTAAAGAATTTTGGCAAGCAGAAGATTATCATCAAAAGTATTATGAAAAAACAGGGAAGAAATCTTACTGTCATTACAAAAGAAATATCTTTAAAGATGAATAAATCGATTTAAAAAGAATTGAAAGAATTTAAAAATATGGTATAATATAAATGAATTTAGTTTTACGAGGGAGGGAAAACTCGTGGCATATGTAAATACAAAGGTTATACTAGATAAGGCAAACAAAGAAGGATATGGAGTTGGAGCTTTTAATGTAAATAATTTAGAGTTTATTCATGCAATAATTGAAGCTGGTGTTGAAAAAAAATCACCTGTTATTATTCAAACTTCACAAGGTGCTTTAAAGTATGCAGGTGATGGTGATGTTTATAGAGGTGCAAGATTATTTGTAAAAATGGTTAGGGAATTTGCAGATTCTGTAGAAATTCCAGTTGCACTAAATCTTGATCATGGTTCAAAATTAGAAAACATAATGGCTTGTATACAAGCTGGATATTCTTCAGTTATGATCGATGCTTCTCATTCACCTTTAGAAGAAAATATTGCAATAACAAAAGATATTGTTAGAATAGCACATGCTGCAAATGTTTCTGTTGAAGCAGAATTAGGTCAACTTGCAGGTATAGAAGACGATGTTGTAGCTGAACATTCTGTTCTTGTAGATCCTAATGAAGCAAAAAGATTTGTTGAAGAAACAAAAGTTGATTTTTTAGCTCCAGCAATAGGAACATCACATGGTGCATTTAAATTTAAAGGAACAGCAAAGTTAGATTTTGATAGATTAAAGGAAGTTAAAGAACTTACAAAAATACCTCTTGTTCTTCATGGTGCGTCAAGTGTAGTTCAAGAAATGGTAAAAATTGCAGAAGCAAACGGTGCAGATTTTGGAGGTTCAAAAGGCGTTCCTTCTGATATATTAAAAGAAACAGTTAAATATGGAATAAATAAGGTAAATACAGATACAGATTTAAGAATGGCATACATTGCAGGTTTAAGAGAATTTTTAAATAATAATCCAAAAGAATTTGATCCAAGGAAATACTTTGCAACAGCAAAAGAATATACAAAAAAAGTTATAATGGACAGAATGGAAGTTCTTGATTCTGTAGGAAAAATTTGACGGTATCCTAATAGGATACCGTTTTTTTTCATCTTGAAAAAAATAAGTTAAACCTCCGAATTTTATTAAAAAAATATTAAAAATATGAGTTTCTATATTTAAAATATATGGGAGGAAATAAAATGAAAATTCTTGTTATCAACACTGGAAGTTCTTCTTTAAAGTATCAAATATTGAACATGAAAGATGAAAAACTTTTGTGTAAGGGTTTAGTTGAAAGAATAGGTGGAAAAGATGCAAAAATAATTCATAAGATCGATGGGAAAAAACATGAAGAAGTCATTGAAATAAAGGATCATGAAAAAGCTTTGAATGAGGTTTTAAAATTAATAATTAATAATGAATTTGGTTGTTTAAAGGATATTAAAGAAATTGTTGCTGTTGGTCATAGAGTAGTACATGGGGGAGAAAAATTTGCTTCATCCGTTTTGATAACTAATGAAGTGAAAAAAGCACTTGAAGAAAATATAGAACTTGCACCTCTTCATAATCCTCCAAATCTTTTAGGGATTGAAGCTGCTGAGAAATTATTACCAGGTGTACCTATGGTTGGAGTTTTTGATACTGCTTTTCATCAAACAATGCCTCCAGAAGCTTACTTATATCCAATACCTTATGAGATATATCATAAGTATAAAATAAGAAGATATGGATTTCATGGTACGAGTCATAGATTTGTTTCTCAAAGAGCAGCTGAAATTTTGAATAAAAATATAAAAGAACTAAAAATAATAACTGTTCATTTAGGTAATGGAGCTTCAATAGCTGCAATTGATGGAGGAAAAGTAATTGATACATCAATGGGATTTACACCACTTGAAGGTGTTGTTATGGGTACAAGAAGTGGAGATATTGATCCTTCAATTCCTATTTATTTAATAAGAAAAGGTTATACTCCTGATGAAGTTGATAATATTTTAAATAAAAAAAGTGGAATGTATGGCCTTTCTAATTATTTGAGTAATGATATGAGAGATATTAGAGAAGCAAAAAGCAAGGGCGATGAACACTGTAAATTTGCAATAGACGTATATGTTTATAGAATTGCAAAGTATATAGGAGCTTATGCAACTGCACTTGGAGGAGTAGATGCAATTATTTTTACAGCAGGTGTTGGAGAAAATTCAACTTCTATAAGACGTCATGTTTGCAATAGGTTAAAGATTTTTGGAGTTGAATTAGATCAAGAAAAGAATGTAAAATTAAATTCAAGTGAGGCAATTATTTCATCAGAAAATTCAAAGGTAAAAGTATTAATAGTACCAACAAATGAAGAATTAATGATAGCAAGAGATACAAAAGATATAATAAGTAAAAGAGTAGAAGCATAAGCTTCTACTCTTTTACTTATTGATAAAAAATTTTTATTATAGTATAATAACTTTTGATAGGGGGGATTTTATGAAATATAATGAAGTAAAAAAAATTATGGAAACAGGGGATTTAATACTATTTAGTGGGCAGTATGAAATGAGTAAACTTGTAGAAAAATTAGAAGAATGTCCTTGGTCACATGTTGCAATGGTAGTTAAGTTTGATGAGATTTCAGAACCTTTTTTATGGGAATCAACATCTTTAACTAATTTAAAAGATGTTTTATTTGATGATCATAAAAAAGGTCCAAAATTAGTTGAACTTTATAAAAGATTAAAATCATATGGAAATGATGTAACTCCATATAAACCACCGATTTATTCTTTTAGAAAATTAAATTTGAAAAGAACATCTGAAATGTTAGATGATTTATACAAATTATTTTATAATGTTTATGGAATACCCAATCCAGGCGAATTAAAAATGATTTGGGAAGTTTTTGAAGGAAAAATATTTAACTTACCATCAAAAAAAGATAATTATACCTGCAGTGAATTGATTGCTGAATCTTATATAAAAATGGGATTATTAGGCACTAAAAAAGTTATAAATTCATATATGCCAAAAGATTTTTCTTCTTATGGTAATATTTCATTATTAAAAGGTTCTTTTGATAAGGAAGTTATCATTGAGTTATAAAAAGATTATATTTTTTATTATAATTTTAATTATATCAAGTTTTTCTTTTACACAAATTTATTATGTAGAAGATAAAAAGGATTTATATACTCCATTAGAAGTTTTGAAAATGGATAAAAAAGTGTTAAATCAAACAACTTTTGGTTTAACTAATTCTTCTTATTGGTATTTTTTTTCTTTAGAAAATTATGAAAAAAACAAAGAATTTTTTGTTGAAATAAATAAACCACAATTATCTTATATTGACTTTTATGTAATAGAAAACAATTCTATAAAAACATGTATAAAAACAGGAATTAATAGAGGTTATGATTCTAAACCTTTAAAGGTTAATACATTTGTTTTTCCAGTTAAAATAGAAAGTAAAAAAACAAATATATTAATAAAAGTAAAAACAAGTAGTTATATGACTGTTCCTATAAAAGTTTTGGAAAAAAACGATTTTTTTTATAAAAAAATAAATGAAAACATAGTTTTAGGTTTGTATTATGGGATAATAATATCAATGATTTTATATAACTTTTTTATTTTTATCTCAACCAAAAATATTTCATATTTTTATTATATACTTTATTTATTTAATTTTGTAATGATGCAATTAGTTTGGGATGGACTTACAAATGATATTTTTTCAAAAAATATATGGTGGTTTGAACATTCAAACTCGTTTTTTATATTTTTAACTATAATCTTTTATCTTTTATTTGTAAAAAAGTTTATAAATTTATCAAAAATAAAAAAATCTTTAAATAAAATATTTATTTTTTCTATACAAATTTTCTCAATTATGCTTTTTATTTCATTATTTTTAAGCTCTACCTTGAGTACAAATATTGCTACTATTTCTGGATTGATTAGCGTGTTTTTATTGTCATTTTTAATGATAAAATTAAAGATGAAAACTTTAACAATAAAACTTTTTACATATGCTTGGTTTTTTTTTGTTTTAGGTATTTTTATAAATATTTTAGCAGCTTTAAAGATTATTCCAACAAATATTTTAACTATTTATTTTCCTAAAATAGGATCTACATTAGAAGTTATTTTACTTTCTTTATCATTAGGAAATAAAATTAATATAATAAGAAGAGAAAAAGAATTAAATCAAAAAATGAAAAATTTTTTGTTGAAACTTCATAAAGTTTCTAAAATTCTAACAGAGATAAAGAATGAAAAAATACCCGAAAAATTATTAGATCAATTAATAAATGAATTAGAGTTAGATGGAGGAATAATTTATTTAGAAGATAATAATACTTATATTTCTAAAAATTTTAAAGAAAAAATTATAGATTTTAATTATTTATTAAATAAAGTTTTTGATAATAATAAAGAAAGTTGTATTTTAAATGATTTTTATATAGAAAATACTTTATATAAAACTGTTTATCTTTTTAAAATAAAAAATGGAAAAATAATCTTATTTTCATTAAAAAAGTCACAATATACAAAAGAAGAAGTTAAAATACTAAATGAATTTATGAATTATGGAGGAGTAATTATAGAAAATAACAAATTATTTTTAAAAACAGAAAAATTATCAAAAATAGATAGCCTTACAGGAATTTATAATAGGTATGCTTTTTTTAAGGAAACTGAAAAAATTGTAGAAAGTAATAAATATAAAAATTATAGTTCCATAATGGTGGATATTGATTATTTTAAAAAAATTAATGATACTTATGGACATTTAATAGGAGATATAGTATTAAAAATTATTGTTGAAAGAATTCAAAGTTGTATAAGAAAAACAGATATTTTAGGTAGATATGGCGGAGAAGAATTTGTTATAATATTACCAAATATATCAAAACAAAGATTAATGGAAGTCAGTGAAAAAATATTAAAAAATATTTCTGATTTTCCAATAATTGTTAATAATAATTCTTTGAGAGTTACAGTTAGTTTGGGAGTTATTTTTACAAATAGAAAAATTGAATTATCAACTTTATTGTTATATGTAGATGAACAACTTTATAAAGCAAAGGAAAACGGAAGAAATAGAATAGAAGTAATGGAAAAATAAAAAAAGATTCCTTTTAAGGAATCTTTTTTTTAGTTTAAAACATGAATTAGGGTGAGGGCATCATGTTTAAAAAAATTAATTAAAATTTAATAATATAATTAAAGTAATCTTTTAATTCTACGATTCTATCAAAACCTTCAGAGTATGATGTACATCTTTTTTCTTTATATTTTTTCATAAAAACCCCTCCTTTTTTTAGTTTTTTATAATAAAATTTAAATTCAATAATATTGTACATTATTTTTTTAAAAAAGTCAAGAGATATTTTAATTTTTTTTATTTTTATATAAAATTTATTGTATAAATTTTAATTTTTTATAAAATTATATAAAAAATTAAAATATAAAATAAAGTTTTTTCTTTTTTCGGTTAAATTTATATATTTTATTACTAAATATACCATAATATCAAAATAAATAAATTTTTTTAGTTTTTGTGTTAAAATATTTTATAAGGAGGGGATTTTTATGAATATAATAGAGGTTAAAAATTTAAAAAAATATTATAAAGGTATAAAAGCTGTTGATGGAATAAATATTGAAGTAAAAAAGGGGTATGTTGTAGCTATATTGGGACCAAATGGAGCAGGAAAAACTACAACAGTAGAAACTCTTGAAGGACTAAGAGTTCCAACTTCTGGAGAAATTTACTATTTTGGAGAAAAAATTAATGTTGTTGATGAAAAAATAAAGGAAAAAATTGGAGTTCAGCTTCAGAGTACTAATTTTTTTACTAATTTAACTGTTCACGAAACCTTAAAAGCTTTTTCTGGTTTGTATAAAAAAACTGTTGATGTAAATGAACTTTTGAAAAAATTTAATTTAATAGAAAAAAAGAAATCAAGAATAAAAAATCTTTCTGGTGGGCAATTGCAAAGAGTTGCACTTGCAACAGCTGTTGTTAATGATCCAGAAATAGTATTTTTAGATGAACCAACAACAGGTCTTGATCCACAAGCAAGAAGAAATTTATGGGATGCAATAATTGAATTGAAAAAGAATGGAAAAACAATAATTCTTACAACGCATTACATGGAAGAAGCTGAAAAACTTGCAGATATGATTTATATAATTGACCACGGAAAAATTATATTAAAAGGTACAGTAAAAGAATTGATTGAAAATACTAAAATGAAGTCGGTTATTACATTTTATTCAGAAAAAAATATTAAAATTGATATGTTAGATTTAAAAAATATAAATGGATTTTATGAGTTAGAGACAAATGATGTAGAAAGTGATATAATAAAAATTCTTGAATATTCAAAAGAAAAAGGGCATAAAATAGAAGATATATCCATAAGAAAACCAAATTTAGAAGATGTTTTTTTACAACTTACTGGAAGAACACTTAGAGAATAGGGGGATGGATGTATGAAATTATTTTCTTTAACAAAAACAATGATAACGGATAATTTTAGACAATTTGAGATAGTTTTTTGGTCTATAGTTTTTCCAGCAGTTTTCTTTTTATTTTTTAATGCTCTTTTTAGTGGAGTTCAAAATGGAGACATGAATACAAATTTAAAAATTGGTGTTTATTATGAAGAAAATTTAACTGGCATGGCTGAACAAATATTTGAAGGTACATTCAAAGAAATTTCTAAATCAAATATGATAAAATTTTCGACTTTAAAGTCTAAAAATGAAGGAATAAATTTAATAAAAGAAAAGAAAATAGATAGTTTTATAGTATTTCCAAAAAATTTTAACAGTTTAAATTTGAATATGGTTTTTAATTTGGTTAAAGTACCATCCATTGAATTTTATTATTATCCTGGCAATGATTCTATTTTTTCTAAAAATATTTTTAAATCTATTGTAGATGAAATGAATGTTAGAATTGCAAATAAAGGAAAAGAGTTTAAAGTAAATTCTTCAGAAGAAGCAATAAACCTAAAAAAATCACTCAAATATAAAGATTTTTTATTTCCAGGTATTTTAATGATGTCGATCTTGACTATTTCAATTTTTAATATGCCAATTGGTATAATAACAGACGTTGAAAGTGGTATTATAAAAAAATTAAACACATCACCCATAAAGTCCTATCATTATTTTTTTGCATTTGGTTTATCAAATTTTTTAGTTTTAATACTGTCAATTTCATTATTTTATTTTGAAGCATATTTATTAAAAGTTACTAATGTAATTTATTCTATTCAATTTATAATTTTTTTAATTTATAGTGCTATAACAGCTCTTTCTTTTGGATTATTGTTTGCATCATTTTTTAAAAAAATTTCTACAATTTCAGTTGTTTCAAATGTAGCTTATCAAATGACAATATTTTTGAGTGGTTTATATTTTAGTGTAAAAACAACGCCTTGGTTTATAAGGTGGTATGTATATTTTAATCCTGCAACTTATTTAGTTGACGGTATGAGAAACTTATTAGAAGGAAAAAGTGTTGGAGGTATCAATTATCTTATACCTGCAATATGGTTTGTTATTGGGATAGTTACATTTTCTATAAATTATAAAAGGGTGATGAAATATGAATAAATCTTTTAAAACAATGATAAAAGTTTTTTTTCTTGAAACCTTTAAAAACAAAATTGAAGTTTTTTTTACTTTGTTTTTTCCAGTTTTGTTTTTAGTGATTTTTGGTTTTTTATTTACTCAAAATAATATAGTTAAAACTTATACTTATGGTATTTCTGGAACTATAAACGATGATGTAAAAAATTACTTTAAACCAAACAAGATTTTAATTTATGAAAATGAAGAAAAATTAAAAGAAGCAGTTAATAATAATAAAGTTGATTATGGAATCTATATGAACAATAATGAAGTTAAATATTATTATGTTTCAAATATGAATTCAAATATTCAGTGGATAAAGTATGGAGCAAATAGTGGAGTAAAAAAATACTTATTGAAATTAAAAAAAGATTATATAAGTGTTGATGAAAAACTAATTAAATTAGGGAAAACTCAAACAAATCCAATGGAATATTTGTTAACAGGAATAATAGCTATTTCAATACTTTCTGGTGGAATGTTTTCTGTGATAAATGTTTTTGGAAGATATAAAAAGCTAGGAATAATAAAGAGATTTATGGTTGCTCCAGTAAAACCATATCAATTTGTAATTTCTGCATCTTTTAATAAATTAATTTTGAATTTTGCATCTATATTTTTTATAATAATATTAGGAAAAATGTGGTTTAATTTATCCTTTCAATTTAATTGGTTTTTATTAATTATAGTTGGATTATCAACAACAATAGGAATGATGGGGGTTGGTATTTTAATTTTAGTATTATTTAAAGAAACTGAAAGTGCAAATACAGCATCATCTATTTTATTTACAATTATGATGTTTTTTGCAGGTATATACTTTCCAATTTCATTTATTCCAGGATATTTGAGGTGGCTTTCTTATATATTACCAGTAAAATATGTTGTTGATATAATAAGATATGTAGCGGGTGTAGAAAGCATGAATATATTGGTATTTTGGTTTATAAATATAATTTTTATACTTTCAGGAACCTTATTGTTAATTATTGCTTCTAAAAACTTTGTTAAGGAGTCAAAATAAATTGAATGATTTTCCGTATAAATTTATATCAGATATTTCTAAAAAGGAAGTAGTTCATAGAAAACCTATTTATTCTGTTCATAAATGGTTTTCAAGAAAAACAGATTCATTAATACGTGGGATCTTGCTTTCTTTAATGAATAAAAATGTTGAAAAATCTTTTTATTTAAATAATGAAATGTTATTAAAGAATAAAATTGTCTTAGATCCATTTTTTGGTGGAGGCACAATTCCAATAAATGTTTTGAGAATGGGAGGAAAAATTGTAGGATATGATATAAATCCAGTTTCTTGGTTTATAACAAAGTGTGAATTAGAATCCGTTGAAATTGAAGAATTAAAAAAAACTTTTAATAAAATTGAACTTGAAGTAGGTAAAGAAATTAGTAATTATTATAAAATTAAAAATGAAAATGGAGAATTGTGTGACGTAATTTATTTATTTAGATCAAAAAAAACAAAATGTAGTAAATGTGGAAAAGAAATAAAAATTTTTCCAACATATAGATTAACTAATATAAAGAGAAAAAACTTTATTAATTATACCATATGTAAAAATTGTGGTTCTTTAATAAAGTCAAATGATGAAATAGTAACTTGTAAAAATTGTGGAATAAAATTTAATTCATTTTTAGGAAATTATAAAAGAGGAAAAGTAACTTGTGAATGTGGAAATATTTTTAATTTAAGAGATCAAAAAGATGTAGAAAATGAAATAATTGCCATTGAATATTATGATAATAAAGAAAGAAAAATAAAAATACCAGATAATGATGATATTAAGCATTTTTCAGAAAAATTTAATATAGATTTTGATTTTATTCCAAATCAAAAAATTCCTTATGGAGATGAAACAAAAAGACTATTTAATCATAATTATTTTTATTGGAAAGATATGTTTTATGAAAGTCAATTATACTTTCATTCATTATTATTAAAAAATATAAAAGAAATAAGAAACGTAAAAATAAGAGAACAATTTTTATGTTTGTTTTCAAACTTTTTAAATTCTAATAATGCATTTTGTTCTTTTCAAAAAGATTATAATAAAAGTGAACCTCTATTTGGTGATCATCACTTTGCTCCTATTGTAATTAGTGTTGAAAATAATATGTGGGGAGCAAAAGTTGGATCGGGGACCTTTAAAAAATTTTTTCAAAATTATATAAAAGCAAAAGAATTTAATTATAATATTTTTGAAAAAAATTATAATAAGAATGAAAAAATATTTTTAGAAAAAGAAAAAATAAATGCAATATTTGCTAAAAATTTTGAAGATTTGAAAGATAAAAATACTTTTTTAATTTGTAATTCTTCAAAAAATATGAAAGAACTTCCAGATGAGTCTATAGATTATATTATTACTGATCCACCTTATTTTTCATCGATTAATTATTCAGAACTTTCAGAATTTTTTTATGTTTGGCAAAGAATTTTATTAAATAATGAATATATTTATTTTAAAAATGATTCTTTAAAAAAAGATAAAGAAATAGTAGTTAATAAGAGTAGAAATTATAAAAAAGATGATTATATAAAAGAATTAAAGCATGTTTTTTTAGAAGGAAGAAGAGTATTAAAAAATAATTCTTATATGGTTTTAACCTACAATAATAATAGTATAGATGGTTGGGTTTCAATTATTATACCTATTATTGAATCAGGGTTTAAAATAATAAAAACTTATCCAGTAGATATTGAAAAAAATAGTGGATTAATAGATAATATAAGAAATAAAATGAATTTTAATTTGATAATAGTATGCCAAAAAACATTATTTGAGTTAAAAGAAATAAAATTCCAACAATTTTTAAAAAAAGTGAAAAAAGAAATATTAAAAAATATTTATTATAAAAAGTCAATTAGTTATTCAGATAAAGTTGTTATAATAATGGGAAAAATATTTGAAGTATATTCGGAATATTCAAAAGTTTATTTAAATAAAAGCCTAATTAATATAGAAGAAATTATAAAACTTTATTATGAAAAATATTTAGACGAATTAATATATGAATAAAAAAAATAACGATTTAATCGTTATTTTTTTTATTCATAATATTCAATTTTTATTCCAACATTTTTTAATTTTTCTTCAATTTTTTCATAACCTCTAAATATATGATCTACATTGTTTATTATTGTTTCACCTTCAGCAACGAGTGCAGCTAATAATAAAGCTGCAGAAGATCTTAAATCTGTTGCTTGAACTGGTGCCCCACTTAAAAATCTAACGCCATCTACTATTGCTAAGTTATTATTCTCAGCTTTTATATTAGCTCCCATTCTGTTCAATTCATCTATTATAGAAAGTCTATTACTAAAAATATTTTCTTTTATGGTTGTTCTTCCATCGATTAAAGAACAAAGTACCATCATTTGAGATTGCAAATCTGTTGGAAATCCAGGATAAGGAGCTGTATCTATTATTGTGGCATTTAATTTTTTATTTAATGAAGAAGATATTTTAACTTCATTTCCTTTTAAATTATATTCTATATTCATTTCATCCAATTTTGAAAATAAACTTTCAAGGTGTTCAGCATTTATATTCTTTATTGTTAAATTTTTTCCTATTAAAGCTCCCATTATTATAAAAGTACCTGCTTCTATTCTGTCAGGGATAACTTTATAATCAATTCCGTGTAATTTTTTAACACCATGAATTATTATTTTTGAAGTTCCAATGCCTTCTATATTAGCTCCCATTTTATTTAAAAAGTTTGCAAGATCATCAATTTCAGGTTCCATAGCGCAATTATTTATTATTGTTTTAACTCCATCAATTAAAGTTGCAGTTGTCAATATATGTTCGGTTGCTCCAACGCTTGGAAAATCTAAACTTATATGAACTTCTGATTTTTCTATAGGTTTTATTTTACCATATACAAATCCATGTTCTATTTTACTTTCTATTCCTAGTTTCATTAATCCATCAATATGGAAGTTTACAGGTCTTGCACCCAAAGAACATCCACCAGGAAGAGCTACTTTTGATATTTTGTTTATAACAGTTAATGGTCCATAAACATTAAAGGAAGCACGCATCTTTCTAACGGGTTCATAAGGGATTTCAGAGTTTATTTTTTCGGATTTTTCAATATATAAAGTATCTTTAACTCTATTTACTGTTTTTCCAGAACTTTCAAGTATTTCAATCATAGTATTTACATCTGATATGTCTGGAACGTTTCTTAAAATTATTTTTTCGTCAGTTAAAATACAAGCAGCCATTATCGGTAAAACAGAATTTTTAGCTCCTGAAATTTCTAAAATGCCATTGGCTTGTTGCATACCTGAGACAATTAATTTACCAGTATTATCTATTCTCAAACTTTCCATAATCTCCTCCAATTACCTTAAATCATTTAAAATATCTTCTGTTTTAACGTCATCAACAGGTATATAATATCTTTTCATTTTAAAATTATTGCTGTAATCAGTTAAAGTTGTAAGTCTTTTTTTAATTCTTTCAGAAATAGTATCAAAAACATCTTTAGTAATATCTGTTAGAAGTATTACAAAACTAACATTTGAATAACGTGCAATTATGTCTAAAGGAATTCTTACGCTTTCTCTTAAAATTTTTCCAATTTCTCTTTCTACTACTTTTTTTTCTTCTCCACTTACTTTATCAAAGTACGGAAGTCTTATAGTTATAATTCCACATTCTTTATCCATTTCAAATGCTTTTTGGTAATAAATAGAAAATAATTTTTCAAAAAATTCTTTTGAATAAACTCTTGTGTTTTCATCTATTATTTTTCTTGTTACAAGATTCATTACAAATTCATCAAAAGAATCAAATTCATCTTTAACTAATGAATTATATTGTTCTATTAAAAATTCCATTTCTTGTTCTCTATTTTTATAACCAATAATTTCTTCTTCTAATTTTTTTATTTTTTCTTCTAATTCCTCTATTTTTTTTTCCACTAAAATTCCCCCTTTACCATGTTATTTTTCCAGTTGCAAGTTTTTTTCCGTCTAAAACTTCTTTAGCTAAACTTTCTACCGAATGAGAAAAATAAGTAATCATTTTAGTTTCTGTAAAATTTATTTTTCTATACAATAACTTTGAATTATCTTTTCTCCAACCAGATAATATGATACTGTTTTCATATATAGATTTTATTGAATCTTTTAAAAAAGAAGTTTCTGTTTTCCATGGTAATCTTAAAATTCTATCTTTTTTTAAATATACATTATTATTTTTTAAGTACATATCAAGATTATTTATTTCTTCAGAGTAAGTATATATGGCACCAGCTCTATTTTTTAAAGAATTTTTTACTTTTGTATCATCATCAGAAGTTATTTTTAAAACTGGAACAATTCCAGCTGTTTCAAAACCTCTAATCATTCTATATAAAACTTCAGAAATGAGATAAGGAGATTTTCCTATGTAATTTAAATAATCAGTTGTTTCTTTGTTTAATGTTTTTAAGTTTCCAAAAATAACAAAATCAAAGTTTTTATTTTTTAATTCTGTTCCTATATCTAAAAATAAATTTTCTATTAATTCAAAATTATTAACGGATCCTATTGCAAGATAACATAATTCGGGATCTATTTGATTTAAAGACAGTATGTATCCGTTTAATTCATTTTTATTTATATTAGCTTTAAGATCTGTATAGATATGACCAATTATTTTATTCTCGCTTAAAATAGGGTATGATGAAAATTCATTAATTACTATAAGTAAAACTATTAGAAGAAAGAATTTTTTCAATTGCAAAAGAAACACCATCCTCATCATTTGAAGGAATAACATATTTTGCATGTTTTTTTACTTCATTAGACGCATTATTTAAAACAAAACTATTTTTAGTAAGATTAAGCATAGAAATATCATTTTGTGAATCTCCAAAGATATACGTATTATCAAAGCTTAAATTATAGTATTCAAATACTTTTTTTAATGCTGCCCCTTTTGAAGTGTTTTTATGAACTAAATCAAGATATGTTTTAAAAGATTGTATTATATTTAAGTCTTTTTCAAAGTTTTTCTTCAATTTTTTTTGAAGTTCTAAAATTATATTTTCTTTTCCTATTGCTAATAATTTTATTACATTGTTTCTTTTGTTTATTTCGTCTATTAAATCTTTAACAACAACATACTTAATAGAGGCATGTTTTGAGTATGATTTAATCTCATTGTTATCTTCTTCAACAATTAAAACATCATTTATATAAGCTTGTCTATGAATATTTTCATTTCTTAAAAATTTAATACATTTACAAGCTATTTTATTTTCTATTGTACTTTCATATAAGATATTTTTATTTTTGTCTAAAACATAAGCTCCATTATATGCAATTAGTGGAGAGTAACCCTTTAAAAAAGGTAGATATTTTTCTATAATATACATCATAGAACTGTACATTCTTCCAGTTGCTATAATTATAGAAGTTCCTTGTTCTTTTAGTTTTTTTAAAGAATTTATAGTATTTTGAGTTATTTCTATATTAGAATTTAATAATGTTCCATCTAAATCAAAAACAAAAGATTTCATACTTCACTCTCCTATTATTATTTTATCATAAAAAAACTAAAATAATTCATTAACAAAAGATTTTATCAAAAAAACTTGTTTTTAATATTAAAAAATTGTCAAAATATTAATATTGATTAAAAATCTTAATGATTTATGTGAATATGGTATAATACTAGTAAATATAAAAAGATATTATTGGAGGTGTACTTTGAAGCTTATAGATACACATTGTCATTTAACCTTAGAACATTTTGATAATGAAAGAGAAGAATTAATAAAAGAATTGTCTGAAAAGTTTGAGTTTTTATTTGAAGTAGGTATAGATTTAAAATCTTCAAAAAAAACTATTGAATTATCTAAAAAAGTAAAAAATATTTATTGTTCTGTTGGAATACATCCAACAGAAACTGAAAACTTAAAACATGATGATTATGATGAAATTGAAAAATTAATAGAAAATAAAAAAGTTATAGCAATTGGAGAAATAGGATTAGACTTTCATTGGGATACTGATAAAAAAGATCAATATATAGGATTTGAAAAACAATTATATATTGCAAATAAAAATAATATACCAATAATAATGCATATTAGAGATGCTTACACTGAAGCAATTGATTTTTTAAAAACACATAATATACCAGAAATGGGAGGCGTAGTTCATTGCTATTCTTCTGATAGAAAAAATGCAAAAAAATTTTTAGATATGGGATTATATTTAGGTTTTGATGGTCCAATAACTTATCCAAAAAATCAAGAATTGAGAGAAGTATTAAAATACACTCCAATAGATAAAATTTTACCAGAAACTGATTCACCATTTTTACCACCGGTTCCATATAGAGGAAAGAGAAATAATCCGTTATATATACAGTATGTTTATGAAAAAATTTCAGAAATTAAACAAATAGATATTGAACCATTAAAAGAAATATTATTCTTAAATGCAAAAAAATTATTTAAAGTATGAAAAAAAATTCACTGAATTTTTTTTCATTTAAAAATTAGTTATATTATTTAATTTTTAGCAATTATATCTATTTAAACAAAAAAATATCTGCTTTAAGCAGATGTTTTTTTAATGTTAAATAAGCTATAATAAAATTGAATATTAAAAAAGAAAGGAGATAAGAAAATGAAAAAGCTTTTAACTGGTAATGAAGCTGTTGCTCGAGGAGCATATGAAGCAGGAGTACATGTTGCTGCAGCATATCCAGGTACTCCAAGTACGGAAATACTTGAAAATATTGCAAAATATAAAGAAATATATTCAGAATGGACACCTAATGAAAAAGTTGCTGTAGAAGTAGCAGTTGGTGCTTCAATGGCTGGAGCAAGAAGTTTATCTGCTATGAAACACGTTGGAATGAACGTTGCTGCTGATCCAATGTTTACTTATGCTTACTTAGGTGTAAATGGAGGATGTGTAATAGTAACTGCAGATGATCCGGGAATGCATTCTTCTCAAAATGAACAAGATAATAGGTATTATGCAAGACATGCCAAGATGCCTTTAATAGAACCATCAGATAGTCAGGAAGCAAAAGATTTTACAATGGAAGCATATGAAATAAGTGAAAAATATGATGTGCCAGTTTTGTTTAGACTTACAACAAGAGTTTGTCATAGTAAAAGCTTAGTTGAACTTGGAGAAAGAAAAAATGTTGAAATAAAACCATATTCAAGAAATATTCCAAAATTTGTTGCAACCCCAGCAAGAGCAAGAGTTCATCATATAGAACTTGAAGAAAAATTAAAGAAATTAGAAGAATATGCTAACAATACATTTTTAAATAAAGAAGAATGGAATACAGAAGAAATTGGTATAATTACTTCAGGTATTTCTTATCAATATGCAAAAGAAGTATTTGGAGATAAGGCATCTTATTTGAAATTGGGATTTACATATCCTTTACCTAAAAAAATGATAAAAGAATTTTCAAGTAAGGTAAAAAAATTATATGTAATTGAAGAAAATGAACCGTTTTTAGAAACAGAAATAAAAGCCATGGGAATTAATGTAATTGGTAAAGAAAAAATTCCTATTACACTTGAATTAAATCCAGATATAATAAGAGAAGCATTACTTGGTGAAAAATCAAAAATAGTAGAACAAAATAAAGAAAAAGTAGTTTCAAGACCACCAACACTTTGTTCTGGATGTCCTCATAGAGGTTTATTTTATGAATTAGGTAAAAAGAAAGATGTTGTAATAACAGGAGATATAGGATGTTATACACTTGGATCTGCAGAACCTTTAAATGCTATGGATTCAGTTGTTTGTATGGGAGCTGGAGTTTCAGCAGCTCACGGTTTTATAAAAGCTTTTGAACAAGCAGGAACCAAGAAAAAAGTATTTGGTGTAGTTGGAGATTCAACGTTCTTCCATTCTGGAATAACTGGATTAATAGATATAGTATACAACAAGAGTAATGCAACAATAATAATTTTAGACAATAGAATAACTGCTATGACAGGTCATCAAGAAAACCCAGGTACTGGATATACTTTAATGGGAGAAAAAGCAGAAATAATAGATATAGAAGCTATTTGTAAAGCAGTTGGAATAAAACATATAAGAACGATAAATCCAAACAACTTAAAGGAAGTAAAAGATTCTATAAATGAAGCAATGGAATTAACAGAACCATCTGTAATAATAACAAAATGGCCATGTGCTCTAAAAAAATTCACAGAAATAGATATGCAACAGTTTGAACTAAAACCACAAAAGTATTATGTTGATTCTGATAAATGTAAAAAATGTAAGATGTGTTTAAATATAGGCTGTCCTTCAATATCATTTGATGAAAAAATAGGATCTATAATAGATCAAGATACATGTGTAGGATGTTCTGTTTGTGCTCAAGTTTGTCCATTTGATGCAATAAAAAA
The DNA here is from genome assembly GCF_014701195.1 of Tepiditoga spiralis. Classification (NCBI taxonomy): domain Bacteria; kingdom Thermotogati; phylum Thermotogota; class Thermotogae; order Petrotogales; family Petrotogaceae; genus Tepiditoga; species Tepiditoga spiralis. The sequence goes on along the minus strand of NZ_AP018712.1, from coordinate 53,149 downwards.
GGTGGGTGAATAATATGACAAAAAATATACTTTTAGTTGGAGTAGGTGGACAAGGAATAATTTTAACTTCAAAAATTTTATCAACAGCACTTATAAATGATGGTTATGACGTTAAAATGTCTGAAGTTCATGGGATGGCTCAAAGAGGTGGATCAGTTACAACTCAAGTTAGATATGGCGAAAAAGTTTATTCACCAATAATAGGGAAAGGTGAAGCGGATATATTAATTTCATTTGAAAAAATGGAAGCAATGAGATGGATAGAGTATTTAAAACCAGAAGGAAAGTTAGTAGTTAATGATTATGCAATAGGTTCAGCACCTATTTTAGCTGGAACTGCAAAGTATCCAAAAAATATTATAGAAGAATTAAAAGAAAAAGTAGACACTTTGGTTTTAAATGCACATGAAGTTGCCTTAGAACTTGGAAATGTAAAGGTTCAAAATATAGTGATGCTTGGAGCACTTGTAAAAGAAATGAATTTAAGTAATATTGATTGGGAAAATGCTATAAAAAATCTTGTGAAACCTAAATTTGTAGAAATAAATATAAAAGCTTTTAATAAAGGATTAAAATTAAGATAAAAAAACCTCCTGATAATATCAGGAGGTTTTTTTATCTTATAATAGCTTTTTATTTTTAAATAACTTAAAAAGTAGTATAAAAAATTATGGTATAATAAAAATTAGAGGTGATAAAGATGAAAAAGCTACCAATAGGAGTACAAGACTATAAAAAAATAAAAGAAGGAAATTATACATATATAGATAAAACAAAGTATATATTAGAATTAATAAGTTCAGAAGCACCAATCTTTTTATCACGTCCAAGAAGATTTGGAAAAAGTTTAACGATATCAACACTTTACTATCTTTTTAAAGGAGAAAAAGACTTATTTAAAGGAACGTATATATACGATAAATGGGAGTTCAAAGAGTATCCAGTGATAAGAATAAGTTTATTGGATGTCTCAACAGAAAATGAACAAAGTTTTAAGTATGGCTTATTAGAAATAATAAAAACAGAAGCGGAAAGATATGGAATAACAATAGAAAATACAAACTATAAATATGCATTTAATGAACTAATAATAAAACTATCCCAAAAAGAAAGAGTAGTAATATTAGTAGATGAATATGAAAAACCAATATTAGACAATATAAACAACAAAGAAAAAGCAGAAAAGTATAGAGAAATATTGAGAGACTTTTATGTGAGTATAAAATCAAAAGATGAATACATAAAGTTTGTATTCATGACAGGAATAACAAAGTTTACAAAAACAGGAGTGTTTTCAGCATTGAACAACTTAAATGATATATCATTAGATAAAACATACGCACAGATGTTGGGATACACACAAGAAGAATTAGAAAAAAACTTTAAAGAACACATAAAAGAAACAGCAAGTGAGATGAAAATGGAAGAAAAAGAGTTATTAAAAAACTTAAAGATGTACTACAATGGATTTTCATTTGATGGAGAGAATTCTGTATACAATCCATTTTCAATACTACAATTTTTCAAAAAAAGAAAGTTTCAAAACTATTGGTTTGAAAGTGGATCACCATCATTCTTGTATGAATACATAAAAGGAAAAAAGATAAGATATGAAGACTTAGTGAAGTATCCAGTAAGCGAGTTAGACTTTTCAACCCGAGAAATAGAAGAAGCAAATGCAAGCATATTCTTTACACAAGCAGGATACTTAACCTTTAAAGGAAAAGAACAGTATGGAATGGAATATGAATATTTATTAGACTATCCAAACATAGAAGTAAAGAACAGTTTTTCAAAGATGATATTAGAAGCAAACTATGAACTTGAAAGAGGAAAAATAAAAGAAATAAATAAAACGATATGGAAAGCAATAAAAGAAAAAGACATAGAAGGAATAATAAAAGAAATAAAAAGAATAATAAGTGCAATACCATACAACTTGCACAAAAAAGAAGAAAGTTACTATCATTCATTGATATACACAATACTAGCATCAGCAGGACTGAACGTAACAGCAGAAGAATTAACGAACTTAGGAAGAAGCGATATAGTAATAGAGGAAGACATCATATACATAATGGAAATAAAGATAGATAAAAGTGCAGAAAAAGCCTTAACCCAAATAAAAGAAATGAAGTACTATGAAAAATACAAAGGGAAAGAAATTTATATAGTAGGAATAAACATAAACTCAGAAAAGAGAAACATAGACGAATACAAAATAGAAAAGATATAATCCCAGCGGGTGCTGGGATATTTTTTTATAAAAACTCATAAAAAGCGTGAAAGTAACGATGGAAAATAGTGAAAAAATAAAACATTCGCCATTCAAATTTTTGAAGTTGATATTGTGTTAATAATGAAATGTTAAATTAAAATATTTATAAAAAATAAATATTTAATAAAGTTTCACAAACTTTTATAATAAAAATGATTAATAATAACATTATAAAAAATATAAAATTTAAATTCACAAATATTAATATTTAATATAAAATTAATAAAATAAAAAAATAAAATAAATGATATAAATTAATCAAAAAAACATTATATTTAGGTAAAAATGTTTATTTGTTTAGTAAAAATAGTTGATTTTTTTTTTTTTGATATAATGTTTATGACATAAATAAAAAAATAATTTGTTTTAATTTATTTAATGAACTATCATTTAATTATTATTTAATATTTTTTTATAAATATAAAACATATGAGGAGAGAGTTATGAAGAATAAATTATATTATAAGATTAAAAAAATTTTTTTGAGTTTAACTTTATTGTTTGCTTTTGTTGTGTTTGCAAATATAATGACTGTGTTGTATGTGTCAAAGATAAATAATAAAAATTTAAAATCAGAAATTCTTAATTATTATATAGAAAAAGCGGATTATTAGTATTCTTAAGTTACCCACCATTTGATTTTGGATTTTTAGGATACTTTGCGTTAATTCCATATTTTTATGTAGTGAAGAAAAATGAAAAAAGTTTAAGGTATGGATTTTTTGAAGGAACATTAATTGGAACAATTATTTTTTTATCAATATTACATATTCAAAGTGAAAGTATTTTAATTAATATTTTAATCTTTCTTTTATTAGTTAATATAATGGGAATTACTTTTATGATTTATACAATTATTGTAAAGATGATTTATAATAGTTTAAAAGTAAAAATACAAAAAATATGTATGATTTCTTTAGGATGGATGGTCATAGAATTTATTACCAATAAAATGTTAGTAGGATTTACATTTTATGTAGGAATAACTCAACACAACAATGACTTAATGTTGTATTTATCTAAATATATAGGATTGTATGGAATATCTTTTGTTGTTGTTTTAATAAATGTAATAATATTAGAAAGTATTTTGAAATTAAAGGAAAATAAAAAACTCAAAAAAAATGATATTAAATACATAATCTTTATATTGGGATTTTTTCTTGCATATTTTGTATTTAATAGTTCGAATGATATAAAAAATATAAATGGAATAAACATAAAAAAGAAAGAAACATTAAAAGTAAGACTAATACAAGGAAACATTACAGCAAAAGAATACAAAAAAGCAGAAGAAAAAAATAAAATGAAAAACATTTTTGAAAAATATATGAATCTAAGTATAAAAGAGAATTCATCAGAATTAATAGTATGGCCAGAAACAGCAGTGCATAGATGGATAATGAGAATACCAGAATACAAAAATAAAATAATAAACATAGCAAAAACAAATAAAATTAATATATTATTTGGAACACCAGACCTTGAACCAAACGATGAAGAATACAACAGTGCATTTTTAATTTCAAAAACAGGAAAAATATTAGGAAAGTACAATAAAAACTATACAGTACCATTTTATGAAAGCTATTTTAAAAAAGGAAAGGAAATAAGACCATTTGAAATAAACAATATAAAAATAGGAGTAGAAATATGTTTTGAAGCATTTTTTCAAAATGTTTCAACTGAATTAAAACAAAAAGGAGCAGGAATAATATTTTTATTATCAAACAATGGACTTTTTGGATATTCAAATATACCATACATAACATCAGCATTCATGCAGTTTAGAGCAGCAGAAAATAACGTATATGTAGCACAATTAATGAATACTGGAATAACCCAAATAATAAACAACAATGGAAAAGTTTTAAAAAAGACAAAACTATTTGAAACAAAAATAATTAATTATGAAATACCAGTAATATACAAACAAACAATTTATTCTAAGTATGGAGAAACAACCTATTATATTATAACTATATTATTTTTAGTGATTATAATAGCTATGCTATTAAAAATACAAATGAGGAGGAGAAAAAAGTGAAAAAAACAAAAAGAGGAATATCATGGTTAATATTATTTACCTTTATATTGACCATGATGCCAATGAACGCCTTTGCAACAATTAAAAAAGATGTATCAGTAAAAAGTATGTCGGATTCACAAATGTCTGCCGTTGTTGGAACCGGTGGTGGCGGTGGCGGTTCTAAGCCAAATTACATCATAGAAAAATCAGCGATAAAATGGCAAAAAAATTATACTACATACCAGCTTGAAACAATTAAAAAGGTTGCTGATGCGGAGGTTATTTCAACAGGACCTGAGAAGGCAACTTTATCCATTTATCATACAACTTCTTATGCTTTCACGAGTGGTATAACTGGAAATTTATCAATGGATTTTACTTATGGAAAGCTTGGCTTAGGAGTTAATGCTGCAATGCAAAAAACAAAAACAGTAAGATGTGGTGAAACTTTCACTATACCACCGTATTCTACAGGAACAGCCTATTATAAATCACGATATAATTGTGAAGATGGTAATGTTTCTGTTTGGTTTTTACACCAAAAATTAGATGAATCTGGAACAAAAGTTATTGATTCTTGGCATACTATTGAATCAGCAGGAAGTTATAAGAAACGTGAATTAGATGGTATAATAGATAGTGTAGTAGTTACTATATTATATACAAAAGCTCCTTTTTTAAGTATACACCCAGAATTTTCAGTTTCCTATTATCCACATAAAATAAATGTTAACTCCTTTAGTACAGCTTGGACAAGATTTTAAAATTAAATAATTAAATAATATTTTGTATTTATCTTTATTTAAATATAATTTGGTATAAAAATTCATTTAATTTATAATATATTTTTTAAAGATAAATACATTTTTTAAATTTAATTTATTTGTGGTTAAATTAATTTAATAAAAAATATAAAAATTCAATAGAAGGAGTTGATAAAGTGAAAAATAAACAAATATTCTTGATAATTTTAGTAGTTTTAATAACAGGAATTTTATTTTCTGAAAAATTAAAATTAAACTTAGTGAATGAATATCATTCTGACAATTATAGAACAAATTATTTTGATGTTAGTGATAGTGGAACTATAACTTTTTATTGTTATTATAATTATATTGAAAAATATAAAGGAAATAAAAAAATAGTCACTTCAAGTAAAAGAGGATTAGTGACCATAGATATTTTCAATGATATTACAACGTTTATTAAAGAAGATTTACAACCATATTTTTATGTTCCAATGTATTTTAGTGGAATAAATTATGATAAAAAGGAAAATATATACATTGCTACAAGCAATGGTTTATCTAAATTTTCATTAAATTTAGGTGTTGATTCTTTCACATTATATTATAAAACAGTTGATCCAAGTTTGGCTACAGCCTATAAATTAAAAACATTTTATGATTTATATAATAATCTTTATAGTAAAGAGCCAAAATCTAAATGGGAAAATTTTGATTTATCTAAAAATAGAATTTCTGATATGGAGCCTTTAATAGAAAAAATATATTTTTTTCAAAATGATTCATTAAAAGATGTTTATGGATTAGCTGATTCTAAAATAAATAAAATTACGTATTATGAAAAAAATAAGTTAGGATACGATACTTTAAAATTAGAAGAAATAAAAATATTAGAAGGAGAATATAAAGTAATCCAATTAAGAACAGATTATAAATATTTATATGCATTAATAGAAAAAAATAAAGCTTTTTATTTATATAAAATAAATAAATTTGGAAAAGCTGAATTAATTACAAATTTAACAGAAAAGTACAAAGAATATGAAATTTTAGATTTTGATATGTTAGATAAAAATAATTTTTATTTTTTAACGGGAAAAAAAGAATTACATGATTATGCTAAAATTTTTGTTAATTATATATTTAAATGGAATTCAAAGACCAATATTACAAAATCTTATAAATCACTTAAAAGTACTTCTTATGATAATGCTACAAAGGGTTTTAGAGTTAAAAAATTAAAAAATAATAATTATGTGTTTTTGAGTTATACTTCTGAAGTAGATGTATTCAAAGAGAATTAAAAAAGGAGAATGAGTTTAATGAATAAAACAAAAAAGATAATGATAGTATTATTTATTATTTTAATAAATGCTTTTCTATTTGGAGAAAATTTAAATTATGAAAAATTTGACAAAGCAATTAAGTCTATGTATCTAAAAGAATTTAAAAGAACGGAAGACATATTGAACAAGTATAAAATGTTTTTTCCAAATGTTTCGTATAATTTTGGAATAGATGGAGATTTTAGTAAACTTGATTTTACTACATCACAAATCAATTTGAATTGGAATATTTTTTCAAGTGGTAAGAATATAACAGAAATGAAGATAAATGAAGTTGTTAATAGAATAGAAGAATTATTAGATAAAAATAAGTATTTTAATAAATACATATCATTGAGATATGAGTTTTTTAATATGTATCAAATGCAAGAAAATTTAAAGATATTAAATAAGTATTATGATAAATTAATAAAGATAACACCACCACAAAATGAAATAGAAAAACTAAAATTAGAAAGAGAAAAAATAAGTACAAAAATTCAAAAAAATGATTTAAAAGAATCTTTTGATAATCAAAATTTGAATGGTTTCATATTTTTAATTTTAAATAAGATGCAGGATGTTACTTTTACATATCCAAAAGAATATTATGAAATGAAAAAATTAAATGAATTATTGAATAGTTACAAATTAAAAGACTTTAAAGAGAACTATGAGTACTTAATAGCAAAGAAAGAAAAAGAACAAAATAAATATAGTAAAATATTAACAAATAACAATGAAATAAACTTTAACTTAGGAGCAAATTATGATTTTAAAACAAATAATTATTCTCTATCATTTATGATGGATTATAATTATGATGTACCTTTTATAAACTTTTCAGGAAATGGTAATTATTCAAATGGACATTATAACATTTCCAGTACAATAAATCCAGTTATAAAAGAACAAAAAAAAGAAGAAAATGAAAAAACTTTAGGTGAAATTTTAGCTAAAGTACGAGATGATTACAATAAACTTCTCAACCAAATAGAAGCAACAGAAAATAATTTATACATAATAAATTTAGACATAAAAATATCTGAATTAGAATATGAAAAAAATAAAGAAAAAAAGACAGATTTAGAAAAAATTTTGAATGAAAGAAATATAGAAAGTACAAAATTGAATTATATTTTAAATGTTGTTAAATACAATTTATTGGTAAAAACACTGATAGATACTTACTATGAAAAAAAGTAATGAAATAATAAAAAAGATAGTAATATTAGTGTGTGAATATAGACAAATGAAATATGTATTCAAAAAATATCCCAGCGGGTGCTGGGATATTTTTTATATAAAAAAATCAATTTAAAAAAATACATATGGTATAATAAAAATTAGAGGTGATAAAAATGAAAAAGCTACCAATAGGAGTACAAGACTTTAAAGAATTAATAACAGATTATATATACATAGACAAAACAAAATATTTACATGAATTAATAACAAGTGGAAAATTTTATTTTTTATCTCGTCCGAGAAGATTTGGAAAAAGTTTAACGATATCAACACTGTACTATCTGTTTAAAGGAGAAAAAGATTTATTTAAAGGAACGTATATATACGATAAATGGGAGTTCAAAGAATATCCAGTAATAAGGATAAACCTTTTAGACGTAGCAACAGATAATGTGGAAAGAATGAAAGAAAGTCTAACAAAAATAATAAAGTTAGAAGGAAAAAGAAATGGAATAGAAATAACAGAAACAGACTACAAGTTTGCATTCAATGAAATGATAATAAAACTATCAAAAAAAGAAAGAGTAGTAATATTAGTAGATGAATATGAAAAACCAATATTAGACAATATAAACAACAAAGAAAAAGCAGAAAAGTATAGAGAAATATTGAGAGACTTTTATGTGAGTATAAAATCAAAAGACGAATACATAAAGTTTGTATTCATGACAGGAATAACAAAGTTTACAAAAACAGGAGTGTTTTCAGCATTGAACAACTTAAATGATATATCATTAGATAAAACATACGCACAGATGTTGGGATACACACAAGAAGAATTAGAAAAAAACTTTAAAGAACACATAAAAGAAACAGCAAGTGAGATGAAAATGGAAGAAAAAGAGTTATTAAAAAACTTAAAGATGTACTACAATGGATTTTCATTTGATGGAGAGAATTCTGTATACAATCCATTTTCAATACTACAATTTTTCAAAAAAAGAAAGTTTCAAAACTATTGGTTTGAAAGTGGATCACCATCATTCTTGTATGAATACATAAAAGGAAAAAAGATAAGATATGAAGACTTAGTGAAGTATCCAGTAAGCGAGTTAGACTTTTCAACCCGAGAAATAGAAGAAGCAAATGCAAGCATATTCTTTACACAAGCAGGATACTTAACCTTTAAAGGAAAAGAACAGTATGGAATGGAATATGAATATTTATTAGACTATCCAAACATAGAAGTAAAGAACAGTTTTTCAAAGATGATATTAGAAGCAAACTATGAACTTGAAAGAGGAAAAATAAAAGAAATAAATAAAACGATATGGAAAGCAATAAAAGAAAAAGACATAGAAGGAATAATAAAAGAAATAAAAAGAATAATAAGTGCAATACCATACAACTTGCACAAAAAAGAAGAAAGTTACTATCATTCATTGATATACACAATACTAGCATCAGCAGGACTGAACGTAACAGCAGAAGAATTAACGAACTTAGGAAGAAGCGATATAGTAATAGAGGAAGACATCATATACATAATGGAAATAAAGATAGATAAAAGTGCAGAAAAAGCCTTAACCCAAATAAAAGAAATGAAGTACTATGAAAAATACAAAGGGAAAGAAATTTATATAGTAGGAATAAACATAAACTCAGAAAAGAGAAACATAGACGAATACAAAATAGAAAAGATATAATCCCAGCGGGTGCTGGGATATTTTTTTATAAAAACTCATAAAAAGCGTGAAAGTAACGATGGAAAATAGTGAAAAAATAAAACATTCGCCATTCAAATTTTTGAAGTTGATATTGTGTTAATAATGAAATGTTAAATTAAAATATTTATAAAAAATAAATATTTAATAAAGTTTCACAAACTTTTATAATAAAAATGATTAATAATAACATTATAAAAAATATAAAATTTAAATTCACAAATATTAATATTTAATATAAAATTAATAAAATAAAAAAATAAAATAAATGATATAAATTAATCAAAAAAGCATTATATTTAGGTAAAAATGTTTATTTGTTTAGTAAAAATAGTTGATTTTTTTTTTTTTTTTTTTGATATAATGTTTATGACATAAATAAAAAAATAATTTGTTTTAATTTATTTAATGAACTATCATTTAATTATTATTTAATATTTTTTTATAAATATAAAACATATGAGGAGAGAGTTATGAAGAATAAATTATATTATAAGATTAAAAAATTTTTTTTGAGTTTAACTTTATTGTTTGCTTTTGTTGTGTTTGCAAATATAATGACTATGTTGTATGTGTCTAAAATAAATAATAAAAATTTAAAATCAGAAGTTCTTAATTATTATATAGAAAAAAATGTTAGTTATGATGATACAAGTGAATATTTACAAAAAACATATTATACCTGTGGACCAGCTGCATTGAACTATTTATTGTACTTATATGGAGTGAATACTACAGAAGAAAAATTAGCTACATTATCTAAAACAAATGAAAAAGGAACTACACTACTTAATTTAAAGTATGCAGCTGAAAGATGTGGTTTTAAAGCAAGAGGGCTCAAAGCTAACTTTGAATACTTAAAAGAAATAAGAAAACCAGTTATTACATATGTAAAAGGAAACCACTACGTTGTAGTTGAAGACATAACAAATAAATATGTTAGTTTATTTGATCCAGACCCAGAGTATGGTGAAATACGAATTCCAATAAAAATCTTTAAAGAAGCTTGGAACAATATAGTGTTAAAAATAAACACAAAACCTTTGGTGATGAGATGAATATAATATTATTAGCATTAAGCGGATTATTAGTATTCTTAAGTTACCCACCATTTGATTTTGGATTTTTAGGATACTTTGCGTTAATTCCATATTTTTATGTAGTGAAGAAAAATGAAAAAAGTTTAAGGTATGGATTTTTTGAAGGAACATTAATTGGAACAATTATTTTTTTATCAATATTACATATTCAAAGTGAAAGTATTTTAATTAATATTTTAATCTTTCTTTTATTAGTTAATATAATGGGAATTACTTTTATGATTTATACAATTATTGTAAAGATGATTTATAATAGTTTAAAAGTAAAAATACAAAAAATATGTATGATTTCTTTAGGATGGATGGTCATAGAATTTATTACCAATAAAATGTTAGTAGGATTTACATTTTATGCAGGAATAACTCAACACAACAATGACTTAATGTTGTATTTATCTAAATATATAGGATTGTATGGAATATCTTTTGTTGTTGTTTTAATAAATGTAATATTATTAGAAAGTATTTTGAAATTAAAGGAAAATAAAAAACTCAAAAAAAATGATATTAAATACATAATCTTTATATTGGGATTTTTTCTTGCATATTTTGTATTTAATAGTTTGAATGATATAAAAAATATAAATGGAATAAATATAAAAAAGAAAGAAACATTAAAAGTAAGACTAATACAAGGAAACATTACAGCAAAAGAATACAAAAAAGCAGAAGAAAAAAATAAAATGAAAAACATTTTTGAAAAATATATGAATCTAAGTATAAAAAACAATTCATCAGAATTAATAGTATGGCCAGAAACAGCAGTGCATAGATGGATAATGAGAATACCAGAATACAAAAATAAAATAATAAACATAGCAAAAACAAATAAAATTAATATATTATTTGGAACACCAGACCTTGAACCAAACGATGAAGAATACAACAGTGCATTTTTAATTTCAAAAACAGGAAAAATATTAGGAAAGTACAATAAAAACTATACAGTACCATTTTATGAAAACTATTTTAAAAAAGGAAAGGAAATAAACCCATTTGAAATAAACAATATAAAAATAGGAGTAGAAATATGTTTTGAAGCATTTTTTCAAAATGTTTCAACTGAATTAAAACAAAAAGGTGCAGGAATAATATTTTTATTATCAAACAATGGACTTTTTGGATATTCAAATATACCATACATAACATCAGCATTCATGCAGTTTAGAGCAGCAGAAAATAACGTATATGTAGCACAATTAATGAATACTGGAATAACCCAAATAATAAACAACAATGGAAAAGTTTTAAAAAAGACAAAACTATTTGAAACAAAAATAATTAATTATGAAATACCAGTAATATACAAACAATTTATTCTAAGTATGGAGAAACAACATATTATAACTATATTATTTTTAGTGATCATAATAGCTATGCTATTAAAAATACAAATGAGGAGGAGAAAAAAGTGAAAAAAACAAAAAGAGGAATATCATGGTTAATATTATTCACCTTTATATTGACCATGATGCCAATGAACGCCTTTGCAACAAAGAATGTATCAGTAAATAGCATGTCAGATTCACAAATGTCTGCCGTTGTTGGGGGGGTGAGTCCAAAAAAACCTTCTAAACCAAAACCAAAAATAGAAACAAGGTATTTTCATGGAGTTACTGCTGGAAGTGCAAAAATAATTTATAAAGGACCAGAAAAAATTGTTTCTGCAGCAGTAGATAATATGGATTATAAAAATTTTTTGGATTATTCATTTGAAGTCAATGAATCTACTACCAATGAATTTACAGTTTCAGGAGAAGCTGAGTTCCTTGATTTTTGGAAGGCCAGTGGAGGATATACTCACCATAAAACTAAAAGTTATATTGGAAGTTTTGTAGCAAAAATCCCACCACGTCATCAAGGATTTATTGTTAAATATAAAGAAAAAATTGAATGGAGCGCCTATTCTAAAAAGATAATTTACAAAGATGGAGTGCCTGATAGTGAAGATAATCGAAAGGGAACTAAAATAAATATTTTAGATGTATATAGAGCTAAATATATAAAGATTAGTTATTAGAGGAGATAAAATGAAAAAACTTTTATTTGGATTAATAATATTTTATAACATTGTCATTTTTTCACAGAATTTGGTTTTAGTAAATAAATTTTATATAGATTCATCAAAAGTTGATTTGAATAAATATGCAGGAGTTATTGATGGAAATATTTATTCAATAGAAAAAATTAATCCATTGATAATAAAATCTTATAATATTTATAATGGACTTACAAAAGAATTTTTAAAATATTCTAAAAAAGTAGATATTTCAATAATAAAATATGACTACTTAAAAAAACCTTACTATACAGAAATTTTTAAAATAATTGATGATAAAATTTATATAATAAGTATTGGTGAAAAATTATATAGTTTAGACACAAAAACACATGAAATAAAAGAGTTTGAATTAGAAAATAAAGAGCAAATTCTTGATTATTACGTATCTTTAGATACAACTAAAGATAAAAAAGATATATTTTTTATTAGTCCTAATAAAAATTTAGATATGATCCTATCACATTATAATACTAATTCAGGTTTTATAAAAAATATTTCAACTGGTTTTGGTGTAAAAAAAATTTTAGTTATAAAAAATAATGTATTTGTAATAAATTATGATGAGTTTTTGAAACGCCTAAGTATATCAAAATTTGATATGGATTTAAATAAAAGAACTTTCATCAATAAGAAATATGATACTGGAAATTGTTTTGAATTACCTATAAAAATTAAACAAAAAAAATTATATAGCAATTATATTGATGATGAAGTAAAAGTTATAAAATCAAAAGAATATATAGTAGTTATGAATGAAGAAAATTTCTATATTATAAGTACAAAAGTAGATGAGAATGGTTTTTCAAAAGTATTAAAGATAATTCCGATAGAAAAAATTATTGATAAAAAATTAAGTGATTTAAACAATTTAATATTAAGTTCTGATAATGAATATATATATTTATTTAACAAAGAAAGTTATATTCTTTATACAATTAAATTAAAACTATAAAATAGGGAGTTATCCCTATTTTGTAGTTTGAAAAACAAAATATAAATACAGAATTATTGGAGGGTTTTATGAAAAAATCAATTATTATTTTTTTAGTCCTTTTGTCTATTAGTATGTTTTCTAATACAGTTTCTTTTTTTAAAGAATATTTTCTGAATTATTTTCAAAGTAATGATAAATTTTCAACAACTTTTGCAAAAAAAAAGACAAAAAATTATGAAAATTTAAATTTTTCTACATATTTTGATTATCCATATGATGGCACATATTCAATAAATTTAAATTCTGGTATAAAAATTAATCTTTTCGATTATCAACAGTATTTAAAAAAAGAAATTTTTAATTACGAAAAAAATATATCTTTAGCTAATATTGAAGCAAGAAAAATGAATTATATTTTTAATTATTTTTTAGATTATCTTGAATATTTAAAAACAAAAAATATAAACGAAGAATTAAAAAGAGTATTAAACTTTATAAATAAGAATAATCTCTTAAACAAGAATAAAATATTTTATGTTAGATTAAAAAACGAAATACTTGAAAATGAATATTATTGCAAAAAAATAAAAAGAGAAAAATATAACAATATTAAGAATTTATTTGGTTATCATATTTTAAAAGATAGTTTTATAAAAAATAGTTCAAATCTTAATTACATAAAAAAAAATATCATTAATAATCCAGATTATTCTTATAATAAAAATAATGAAGAAATAATTAAACTTAAAAATAATAAAGAAGATTTTTCTGTATATTTTGATTTGAATTATAATTATAATAATTCCTGGGATTCTGAGAACACATTTAATAAAAATTTTTCATGCTCTTTGAATTTTGAAAAATCTTTTGAAATATTTGGAATATCCTTAAAAAATCATATTTCTATTTATCCAAATAAAATCTCAGCAAATATTTTTTTTATAGATTATGCAAATAAATTTTTATTAAACTCAAATAAGTTGAATAATGTTTTAAATGAAAAAATAAAAGATTATTATTCATATTTTCAAAGACTAAATATTTTACTCACAAAATTAAAAAATTATAATGAAGTAATTAATATCCAAGAATTAAATACTATTAAAAATTTTTCTGAATATATAAAATTAATTAATGAATATTATAGTACATATTCTGAAATTTATAGGATATATTTAGGAATTTTAATGCTTGGAAATTCAGATTTTATTTTAGATAATTTAAAATAAATAAAAGAAAATAATAGATACTGGTAAATCATTCACTTATATGGATTTTGGATATGGTGGACTTGATTGTATGTTAGAAAGTGTGTATAGAGCAAAATACTTTTTAAAAGGTCCTTACCACGAAAAGAGTTATAGTATTTCTGTTGAGAAACCAACGAGAACAAATAAATATGTTAAAATTTATTATAAGAAAGGATGGTAAATAATGAAGGTGCTTTATAATAAAGCGCCTTTATGTTGAATCATATTAATATAAAAAAAGAGGTGAGAAATTAGATGAAAAAAATTTTAGTATTTTTTATTATTTCAATAATTACTATAATTACACAAGGAGAATTTGTTAAATATGAATCCATATCTCTTAATAATAAAATAGATAAAGAATACAAATTTAATTTAAGAATAAATAAAAAAAAGGTTATTAAAAGAAAAGATGTAGATTTTATTTCATGTAAATTTGATGTAAATAGCAAAGGTGAAATTTATTTAGGGCTGTATAGTGAACCAAGTATTTTAAAGTTCTTACCTGAAAAAAAAGAGTATATAAAGATAGAAAATGAAATAATACCTGATTATTATAGTGGTGGTGTTACTGTTGTATATTTAAGGGTTCTACCAAATGATAAGGTTATAGTTAAATCTTTAGATGGTATAGCAATATTAAATAATGATAAGTTAGAAAAGTTTTATGAATTTCCTGGAACCTCAGTAGATGATTGGGCATATGATATTGTCAAAAAGAAAAAAAGGTCTGAAATTTATTTTAATCCACCTATAACAAATGATCTTCATACAGATGTTGTGTATATTGAAAAAACAAAAGATGGATTGATAGAATTTAATCAAAAGACGGTTTATTATTATAAAATAATTGGAAATAATTTTTATGGAGATTATAAAACTATTTATGAAAAAAAAGAAAAATGTAAATATTCATCGGATATAATTTTAAAAAGTAATTCAAATAAATTATATAAAGTTATTTGGGACAACAAAGAAAGACTTTTGAAAATATTAGATGTAGAGAAAGGAACTATTAAAATATTGGATAATTATAAGTATACAGCTACATATGATATTGATATGATAGATGATAATTTTTATATATTATATGAAAATTATGATAGTGAGGATTCAAATCGTAAGGATTTGAAAATATTAAAAATGGATAAGAATTTTAACATAATTTATGATTTTAGTGTAATGAAACAAAAATATTTTTATATTCCTGAGCTTAAAGTAAAAAAGATTAATGGAAAAATATTTATATACATAAAAACTAAAGAAAGCATAAAAATTCTTTATGAAAATTAGAAATTTAAAAAGGGAGAACTTTAATGAGTAAAATACGAATAATAATAGTCTTGTTTATTTTTTTGAATAGTATTATATTTGGAGAAAATTTAAATTATGAAAAATTTGACAAAGCAATTAAGTCTATGTATCTAAAAGAAGTTAAAAAGACTGAAGACATATTGAACAAGTATAAAATGTTTTTTCAAAATGTTTCGTATAATTTTGGAATAGATGGAGATTTTAGTAAACTTGATTTTACTACATCACAAATCAATTTGAATTGGAATATTTTTTCAAGTGGTAAGAATATAGCAGAAATGAAGATAAATGAAGTTGTTAATAGAATAGAAGAATTATTAGATGAAAATAAGTATTTTAATAAATACATATCCTTGAGATATGAGTTTTTTAATAGGTATCAGATGCAAGAAAACTTAAAGTTATTAAATAAGTATTATGATGAATTATTAAAGATAACACTACCACAAAATGAAATAGAAAAACTAAAATTAGAAAGAGAAAAAATAAGTACACAAATTCAAAAAAATGATTTAAAAGAATCTTTTGATAATCAAAATTTGAATGGTTTCATATTTTTAATTTTAAATAAGATGCAGGATGTTACTTTTACATATCCAAAAGAATATTATGAAATGAAAAAATTAAATGAATTATTGAATAGTTACAAATTAAAAGACTTTAAAGAGAACTATGAGTACTTAATAGCAAAGAAAGAAAAAGAACAAAATAAATATAGTAAAATATTAACAAATAACAATGAAATAAACTTTAACTTAGGAGCAAATTATGATTTTAAAACAAATAATTATTCTCTATCATTTATGATGGATTATAATTATGATGTACCTTTTATAAACTTTTCAGGAAATGGTAATTATTCAAATGGACATTATAACATTTCCAGTACAATAAATCCAGTTATAAAAGAACAAAAAAAAGAAGAAAATGAAAAAACTTTAGGTGAAATTTTAGCTAAAGTACGAGATGATTACAATAAACTTCTCAACCAAATAGAAGCAACAGAAAATAATTTATACATAATAAATTTAGACATAAAAATATCTGAATTAGAATATGAAAAAAATAAAGAAAAAAAGACAGATTTAGAAAAAATTTTGAATGAAAGAAATATAGAAAGTACAAAATTGAATTATATTTTAAATGTTGTTAAATACAATTTATTGGTAAAAACACTGATAGATACTTACTATGAAAAAAAGTAATGAAATAATAAAAAAGATAGTAATATTAGTGTGTGAATATAGACAAATGAAATATGTATTCAAAAAATATAATCCCAGCGAGTGCTGGGATATTTTTTATATAAAAAAAATCAATTTAAAAAAATACATATGGTATAATAAAAATTAGAGGTGATAAAAATGAAAAAGCTACCAATAGGAGTACAAGACTATAAAAAAATAAAAGAAGGAAATTATACATATATAGATAAAACAAAGTATATATTAGATTTAATAAGTTCAGAAGCACCAATCTTTTTATCACGCCCAAGAAGATTTGGTAAGAGTTTAACAGTATCAACACTGTACTATCTATTTAAAGGAAAGAAAGATTTATTTAAAGGAACATACATATATGATAAATGGGAGTTTAAAGAGTATCCAGTAATAAAAATAGATATGTCAGATAATACATTAACAACATATGAAGAATTTATAAAATCATTGTATAATAAAATAAACGAATTATATAAAGAAGAAAGTTTGAAACCAACAACAGATGATTTACCAACAATGTTTGGAAATTTAATAAAGAAATTAAGCCAAAAGTATGAAGAAAGAACGGTAATACTAGTAGATGAATATGAATCACCAATATTAGAACATATGAATAACAAAGAAGAAGCAGAAAAAGTAAGAAGATTTTTAAGAGAGTTCTATAAAAAAATAAAATCAAAAGATGAATACATAAAGTTTGTATTCATGACAGGAATAACAAAGTTCACAAAAACAGGAGTATTTTCTGCATTGAACAACTTAAATGATATATCGTTGAATAAAAAATATGCACAGATGTTGGGATACACACAAGAAGAGTTAGAAAGTAACTTTAAAGAGCATATAAAAGAAACAGCGGTTGAGATGAAGATGGAAGAAAAAGAGTTATTAAAAAACTTAAAGATGTACTACAATGGATTTTCATTTGATGGAGAAAGTTCTGTATACAATCCATTTTCAATATTAAGGTTTTTTAATGAAAGAAAGTTTCAAAACTATTGGTTTGAAAGTGGATCACCATCATTTTTGTACGAATACATAAAAGGGAAGAAGATAAGATATGAAGACTTAGTGAAGTATCCAGTGAGCGAACTCGATTTTTCAACCCGAGAAATAGAAGAAGCAAATGCAAGTATATTCTTTACACAAGCAGGATACTTGACCTTTAAAGGAATAAAAAGATTAGGATTGAGGGAAAAGTACATATTAGACTATCCAAATATAGAAGTAAAGAACAGCTTTTCAAAGATAATATTAGAAGCAAACTATGGAATAAGAGAAATAGAACAAATAGAAACCACAATATATGAAAGAATATATGAAAAAGACATAGAAGGAATAATAAAAGAAATAAAAAGAATAATAAGTGCAATACCATACAACTTGCATAAAAAAGAAGAAAGTTACTATCATTCATTGATATACACAATACTTGCATCAGCGGGACTGAACGTAACAGCAGAAGAATTAACGAACTTAGGAAGAAGCGATATAGTAATAGAGGAAGACACTATATACATAATGGAAATAAAGATAGACAAAAGTGCAGAAAAAGCCTTAAATCAAATAAAAGAAATGAAGTACTATGAAAAGTACAAAGGGAAAGAAATTTATATAATAGGAATAAACATAAACTCAGAAAAAAGAAACATAGACGAATACAAAATAGAAAAAATATAATCCCAGCATTGCTGGGATATTTTTTTATAAAAAAACTCATAACTTTTAAAAATACTATCCATAAAAAGTGTAAAAGTAACGATGGAAAATAGTGAAAAAATAAAACACCGAAATTTTTGATATTAATATTTCATTAATAATGAAAAGTTAAATTAAAATATTTATAAAAAATTAATATTTAATAAAGTTTCATAAATTTTTATCATGAAAATAATTAATAATAACATTATAAAAAATATAAAATTCAAATTCACAAATATTAATAGTTAATATAAATTTAATAACATAAAAAAATAAAATAAATGATATAAATTAATCAAAAAACATTATATTTAGGTAAAAATATTAATTAGTATACTAAAAATAGTTGATTTTTTTTTTTTTTTTTTGCTATAATATTTGTGTTAATTTACAAAAAACAAACACAAAGATATATTGATTACATATAAAGTTTTTTCTTGTAATATTAAAAATATAAGTAGAACAACTTAAAAATATTACTTTAAAAATATTGAAGATTATTTTCACAAAATATTTTTCATAATAAAGGTAAAAAAAACAAAAGCCGGCTTTGTTTTAAAAAAATAATAAAGGAGTAAGTATGAAAAAATATAAATTATCTATGTTTAATATTACAAAAGAAATTGAAAATGATTTATTAATATTTAATTCATTGAATAGAGGTATAGTTTTAATAGAAAATAGATTTATTAATGATTTTAATAATATAAAACTAACTGGAACTACAGATAATATTGAATTACTAAATGGATTAATTAAACAAGAGATGGTCATTGAAAATTCTATTAATGAAATTAATAGAATAAAGGCTCTCGATAAATTAGAAAGATATTCTACAGATAATTTATCTTTAGTAATAGCAACTACTTTTTCATGTAACTTTGATTGTTGGTATTGTTATGAAAAAGGATTAAATAATTCATTTATGACTGAAAATATTCAAAATTCTATTTCTGATTTTATATTATCTAAATCAAAAACATTGAATAAAATAAAAATTGATTGGTATGGTGGAGAACCATTATTAAATATAAAAGCTATTGAACAAATTTCTGAAAATATATTATCTAATATATCTAAAGATATAACCTTTGAAGCCTCCATTATTTCTAATGGGTATTTATTAAATAAAGAAGTAGCAAAAAAATTAGCTAAGTATCATGTTAAAAAAGCACAAATAACATTAGATGGAACTAAGAAAATTCATGATAAAAATAGACCGCATATAAATGGAAAAGGTAGTTTTGATAAAATAATTCAAAATATTAAAGAAATAAATGATATTATTAATGTTATTGTTAGAGTTAATTTAGATAAAAATAATGTTAATTATTTTGATAACCTTCTAGATTATTTAGAAGAAGAAGGTTTAAAAGATAAGATATTCATATATTTTAGTATTATTAAAGATCCAAACCCTATTAATGAACAATTGTGTTATAAAACAACAGAAGTTTCTGATTTAGAGATTAATTTGATGAGAAAGATTATGAAAAGAAAGTTTAAATTAGCAACATCTTTATTAGAAGGAAATGGATACTGTACTGGAATGAATAATAATTTTTATATTATAGATCCTGCTGGAGATTTATATAAATGTCCAATGCAAATAGGAAAAAAAGAAGATTCTATTGGTAATATAATAAAAGGTATTGATTTTGATAAAAATGCTAAATGGTTAGCGTATGATTATTTTTTAGATAGTAAATGTAAAGAATGTAACTTATTACCCCTTTGCCGAGGAGGATGCCCTTCTGAAAAAATGAAAAACAATTCTAATGATTGTTTTACTTTTAAATATAATATTAAAGAAAGACTTAATCTGTTTTTTGAAAGTTTAAGTTGATCTATTAACTAATATACTGAAAGGAGCATTCCTGTAAGTAAAAAAAATAGGAGTTGAAAAAAAAGGAACCTCCCCGTAAAATATAAAATGTAGAGACAAAACTACAAATATTTTACAAAAAGGGAGGAACCTCAAATGAATTATACACAAAATGAAAAAATAAAGCAAGTGGATGAAAAAACATTAGTAGTAGGAGTAGACATAGCAAAAGAAACGCATTATGCAAGGACATTTGACAATAGAGGGATAGAATACGGAAAAGTAATAAAGTTCAAATCAAATAGAGACGGATTTGAAGCGTTTAAAAAACAAATAAAAGAAATAGCCGAAATAACAGGAAGAGAGAAAATAATAATAGGGATAGAACCAACAGGACACTACTGGTATACCCTAGCGAATTATGTAAATAAAAGAGGAATGAAATTAGTACAAGTAAACCCATACCATGTAAAAAGAGCAAAGGAACTGGATGATAATACGCCAAGTAAAAGCGACCGAAAGGATCCAAAAACAATAGCAATGTTAGTGAAAGATGGAAGATATGCGATACCATATATGCCAGAAGGAATATATGCAGAGATAAGAAAAGCATATGATATAAGAGAAACAATAAACAAAAAACTATTAGTAGTAAAAAACAGGATACAAAGATGGGTGGCAATATATTTTCCAGAATATAAAACAGTATTTAAAGGAATATATGGAAAAGCATCAATAATAACGCTGGAAGAACTTAGTATACCGATAGAAATAATAAAATTAAGCGCTGAAGAAATAGTAGAAATATGGCAAAAAGAAATAAAAAGAGCGGTAGGGATAAAAAGAGCAAAAAGTTTAATAGAAGCAGCAAAAGAAACAACTGGATTAACCAATGGACTTGAAATGGCAAAGTATGAGATAAAAAAGCTAATACAAGAATATAAAATGTTAGAAGAAGAAAAAGCAGAGCTAGAAGAAAAACTAAAAAGAAAAGTATACAAAATATCTGGAGTAGAAAAAGCTTTAAGTATAAAAGGTATAGGAATAATAACAATATCTGGATTCATAGCAGAAGTAGGAGAAATAAAAAGATTTGACCATGCAAAACAAATAATAAAATTAGCAGGACTGAATCTAAGAGAAAATAGTTCAGGAAAACACAAAGGAGAAACAAAGATAAGCAAAAGAGGAAGAAAAAGGCTCAGAAGTCTTTTATTTAAAAGCATTCTACCATTAGTAGCACAGAACAAGGAATTTAAGTTATTGCATAGATATTATACAACGAGAAAAACAAATCCATTGAAAAAGAAACAATCATTAGTAGCGTTAATGGGAAAGTTAATAAGAATAATATACACATTAATGACGAAAAAAAAGGAGTACGATCCAGAGAAATTATTAAAGGATATAAAAGGACCTAAAAGACAAAGTTTCTTAGCAGCCTAAAAATAAAATAGGTAAAAATAAATTAGAAATTAAAAGTGAGTCAAGTCGGCATAAATTTATCCATAAGGGTACGACCCAGCAAAGGAGCAGAGCCGACAAACCACCTCAAGGATAGGCAGAACGAAGGAATTTTGGCCAAGAGCCAGCGAGATATGGGAGGGTACGCCACCTGAGATTTAAGTGGTTACTGAGCTTGTCGAAGTATGGTTCATATTTAGACCTAATATTAATATAATTGATGGTAAGTAATACCATATCTGGAGTTTATCAATTTAAAAATATTCTATAATTTGAATACTTAATGGCTCTTTTTTATTCTTTTTTGTATTTTTTTACTTTTTTTAATTTCTTTGGATTATTCTAAAAAATTGATTTAATCATATTTTATAGAGGGAGAGTCAATAAAAAATGAGCGACAAAAAAAACTTTTTACTTTATACAGTTGGAAGATTTATATCTCTTTTTGGAGATGGAATGCAATCTGCCATAGTTTCATTATTTATTTTATCTTTAACTGGTTCCGTAAAAAAGATGGGATTATTCTTTTTATACCTATCCGTAATAAATATTATTTTTCTTCCAATATCCGGAGTAATTAGTGATAAGTTTAATAGAAAAAAACTAATGGTTATTTTGGATATTTTAAATGGTTCTATATTTTTAATTCTTGGATTTTTAATTTCAAAAAATAATATAAATATATATACTTATACAGCTTTTGCAACATTATTAGGAATATTTGGGAATATATATAGTGTGTCAACATCTGCTATGCTTCCTAATATAGTAAGTAAAGATTATTTATTAAAAGCAACATCTTCAATGGTTACCTTATTCAGTATAAATGTAATTATTTCTCCAGCAATTGGAGGTTTTTTATATGCAACAATAGGGATTAAATACATATTTTTATTCAATGGAATATCCTTTATAGCTTCTGCTATAATAGAAATGTTTATAAAATATAAACACTTAAATGCACAAAAGAAATTAAAAATAAAAAATATTTTTAATGATTATTTTGAAGGATTAAAGTATGTGAATAATAATAAATCTATTAGATATTATGTGTTTTTAGTTACTACTTTTATTATATTATTAAGACCATTATTTACTATAGTTTATCCTATATTAATTAAAGATACTTTAAAAATGGATTTAAAATATTTTGGGTTGGTATCTTCTTTGTTAGCTGTTGGAACCTTAACAGGTAGTATTATAGTAAAAAAAATAAAAAACTCAAATTCAGTAAAAAACAGTATATTAATTCAAACTTTATCTTTTTTTGTATTAGCATTTTTAACATCATTTAATGTATCAAAGTATAATTTTATTATTTTTCCAATAGTTTGTATTGTTACTTCAATATTTGGTTTTGCTATTGTTTTAAGAAATATTCCAATAAATGTATTTATTCAAAAAAATACAGAAAATGAATTTTTAGGAAGAGTCTTTTCAGTAAGAAATTTATTACAAAAAATTTTAACTACAGGTAGTATTTTACTTTATTCAATAGTTTTTGATAAAATAAATATAAGTTATGGATTACTAATTTTCGGTACAATCAATCTCTTATTTTTCTTAATTTTTAATATATTAGGAAATGTAAAGAATATACAAATCCAAAGTGAAGAAGCTTAAAAAAGGGAGGAAAAAAATGAAATTATATACAGTTGATGAAGTAGCAAAAATTACAGGTGTATCGAGTTATATGGTTTTAAAATGGGTTTCAGAAGATAAATTAAAAACAGTTTTTAAAGATAATGAAACTTTTATAAGTGAAGAAAGTTTAAATGAATTTCAAAAAAATACTAATATTAAACTTTTAAAACCATCAGAATCTATGAAAATATTTTCCATGAATAAACCTAATAATAAATCTGAAAATAAACAAAATACAAAAAATAAAAAAGGTGTATTAGAATTATTAGAAGAGTATAGAAAAGAAAATAATGTTATGAGTCCAGAAGAAATTGAAAGTTTATTTAATTCTAAAAAATAAATAAAAATAGGATAGTGGGTTTAACAAAAAAATGAAGAAAAATTACTGAAATTAATAAAATGAGGCGAAAGCTTCATTTTATTTTGATATGTGTATTTTGCAAGTGAAGAATAAGCCAAATTACAATTGAAAAATGGGCCAAAAAAATAAAACGCTGAATAAAACCACGTTTCAGGAAAAATTGGTAGCATAAAAAATTTTGTGTAAACGGCTCTTCTTGGAAGGTAAAAATAAATAAAATTAGTTATTATTTTTAAAGTATTTCCATAAGAATTATCGACTATAAAGAAATATGCTTTAAGAGTAAATTTTAGAAGTTTTTAGTATAATTTTTTGTAATAAATAGCCTTTTGCAACTTTTTATTGCAAGGTATAGCATTATAATATTTAATATTCATTTTTGTGTGTTATAGGTATTTTTTGTTATGTTACAAAGTATATTTATGTTAGGAATTATAGATATATTTTGTAATTCTTTCATTAAAAAAGATGGATAATTCGTTTAGGACATTGCTCCAATTTCTATAACGAGCTGTCCATCTTTTTGTTGCATTTATTGTTGCTAAATAAAGCATTTTCAATAATGCATCGTCATTTGGAAATGATGTTTTATTTTTTGTTGCTTTTCTATATTGTCTATTTAATGATTCTATTACATTTGTTGTGTACATTATTTTTCTTACATCATCGCCATAATCAAAATAAGGGGATATTGTTTCCCAATGTTTTTCCCAACTTTCTAATGCTAATTTGTATTTTGTCCATTTGTTTTCTTTCAAATCTTGTAAGTTTGAATAAGCAATATCTTTATTTGGTGCTTTATATACTTTTTTTAAATCATTAACAAGTTCTTTTCTATCTTTGTAACTAACATATTTTAATGTATTTCTTATTTGATGTATTATACATCTTTGTACTATAGTATCTGGGAAAGCAGTTTTTATTGCTTGTGGGAAACCTGTTAATCCATCTACAGAAGCTATTAATATATCTTTTATTCCTCTATTTTTTAAATCATTTAATACTCTTAACCAAAATTTTGATGATTCTATTTCACCTATATATATACCAAGTACTTCTTTAAATCCATCTATATTTACACCAAGTACAACATATGCAGTCTTTTTTATTATTTCACCATCATCTTTTACTTTAAACACTATTCCATCCATAAACATAAAAGTATATATTTCTTCTAAAGGTCTGCTTTGCCATTCTCTGATTTCAGGTAATATTTTATTAGTTATTTTACTTATCATTTCCGCTGATAATTCTACACCATATATGTCCTCTACGTTCTTTACTATATCTTTTGTGCTTAATCCTAAACCGTACATACCTATTATTCTACCTTCAATATCTGAGATATCTTTTTTATACTTTGGTACTATGGCTCATATTCACCTTTTCTATCTCTAGGTATTTTTAATTCCATTTCTCCAACACTTGTTCTTACTCTTTTTGAACTGTACCCATTTCTAGAATTATCTGTTTTCTTGTTTTCTTTATCATATTTCCCATAACCTAATTCATCTTCTAATTCTGCTTCTAACATCCCTTGTATTAACGGTCCCACTAATTCTTTTATCTTTTCATATACATCTTTTATTGTGTTTACCTCTGGATCCCTTGCTATTAATCTTGCTAATTTTTCAATGTTGCTTTCTTCTTTTTCTTCTTTTTTTCTTCTTGCCATTTTAAAAACCTCCTTCCTGGTTTTATTTTACCATCCCAAGAAGAAGGTTTTTCATTTTTTTATTTACACAAATTTTTTTATGGTCTCTAAGAATTATCGACTATAAAGAAATATGCTTTAAGAGTAAATTTTAGAAGTTTTTAGTATAATTTTTTGTAATAAATAGCCTTTTGCAACTTTTTATTGCAAGGTATAGCATTATAATATTTAATATTCATTTTTGTGTGTTATAGGTATTTTTTGTTAAGTTACAAAGTATATTTATGTTAGGAATTATAGATATATTTTGTAATTCTTTCATTAAAAAAGATGGATAATTCGTTTAGGACATTGCTCCAGTTTCTATAACGTGCTGTCCATTTTTTTGTCACGTTTTTGGTAGTAAGGTATAAACTTTTAAGGACAGCATCGTCATTAGGGAATATTGATTTGGTCTTGGTAGCCTTCCTGAATTGCCTGTTAAGTGACTCTATGATGTTCGTGGTGTACATAATCTTCCTTACCCCGTCTGAGAACTGAAAGAAGGTGGATAATAGGTGCCAATTTTTCTCCCAGCTCCTCAATGAAGCGTAATACTTGTCTCCCCATTTGTTTATTACATTGGTTAGATTATCATAGCCTGTCTTTTCATCCAGTGCTGTATAGATTGTCTTTAAATCCTTTGCGAACTCTTTCCTATCCTTGTGAGGAACATATTTCAGGGTGTTTCTAATCTGGTGGATTATGCACCTTTGTATCATAGTTTGCGGGAAGGTTGCATTTATAGCCTGCTCAAATCCAGAAAGACCCTCTATTGAAGCTACAAGTATGTCCTTAACTCCTCTGTTTTTGAGGTTGTTAAGTACTCCCATCCAAAACTTGGCACTTTCTACTTCACCAACATATATCCCGAGCACATCTTTAATTCCGTCTATGTCAACACCTATTATTACATAAGCAGCCTTCTTTCCTATCCTTCCGTCTTCTCTAACGTTGAAGTATATTGCATCCAAGAAAACGAAGGTGTATATTTCGTGTAATGGCCTTTCCTGCCAGTCTTTTATTACTGGCATAAGCTTATTTGTTATCTTGCTCACCAGTTCAGCTGATACTTCAAATCCGTACAAATCCATTATCTGATCAGATATATCCCTGGTGGTCATTCCTCTTGCGTACAAACTTATTATTTTTTCCTCTATCTCTGAAATATCATTCGAATACTTTGGAACTATTTTGGGTTCATATTCTCCCTTCCTGTCTCGAGGTACCTTTAACTCTATCATACCGCTACTACTCTTTAAATTCTTCTTCTTGTAGCCATTTCTTGAATTTTCTGTATTTTTCTTTTCTCTGTCATACTTGCCATAGCCCAGCTCGTCTTCGAGTTCTGCTTCCAGTACTTCTTGGATCAGATTTCCTGTCAGTGATTTTGTTAACTCCTTTATATCCTTTATTGTTCGGATTTCTCCTTTTCTTACCATTTTCTTTATTATTTCCTGTAGTACATTTCCCATTTTTCGTACCTCCTCTGGTTTTATTTTACCACCAGATCTGTATCTTTTTTTCCTTATACACTTAATATTTTACACTCTCGGCAAAATAGACCTTTAAAAAAACTTTATACTTTTGTTTTTGTTGATTGTATGTATGTTACTATTAGAAAAGATTATGAAGTTAAAAATTATGCTTTATATACTGCTTTAGCTTATGATGCTAATGGCATTAAAGATATTTTAGGTATTTGGCTTAATGAATCTGAAAGTAAACACAAATGGATGCAAATTTTTGATGAATTAAAGGCTAGAGGTGTTGAAGATATTTTCTTTATTTCTATGGATGGCGTTTCTGGTCTCGAAGATGGCGCCAAATCTATTTTTCCTAATGTTATTGTTCAAAGATGTATTGTTCATCTTATTCGTAATTCTTTAAAGTATATTCCATCTAAATTCTATAAATCTTTTACCTCTAGTATTAAAAAATTTTATACTGCTCCTAATCTTAAAACTGCTCAATCAGAATTTGAACTTTTTAAAGTTGCTTGGTCTCAATATCCTGGAGCTGTTTCTGTTTGGGAGAGAAATTTCCACTTTGTTGAACAATTATTTGATTTTGGCAGTGCTGTTAGAAAAATTATGTATACTACTAATCCTATTGAGTCTGTTAACTCTTCTTTTAGAAAAGTTGTAAAAAAAGGTGCATTCCCTAATGAAAAGGCTCTCTTTAAATTGATTTTTTTACGTATTAATGAACTTTATTCTAAATGGAATTCTAGACCTGTTCCTAACTGGGCTCTTGTTAGAAATCAACTTGATATTGATCCCAGATTTCAGTCTCGTTTTCGTAACTTTTCTGATTTTTAATTTACTGTTTACACATTTTACTTGACATTCCCCACCTATATATACCAAGTACTTCTTTAAATCCATCTATATTTACACCAAGTACTACATATGCAGTCTTTTTTATTATTTCTCCATCATCTTTTACTTTAAACACTATTCCATCCATAAACATAAAAGTGTATATTTCTTGGCCTGCTTTGTCATTTTCTAATTTCATGTAATATTTTATTAGTTATTTTACTTATCATTTCTGTTGATAATTCTACACCATATATGTCCTCTACGTTCATATCTTTTGTACTTAATCCTAAACCGTACATACCTATTATTTTCAATATCTGAGATATCTTTTTTATACTTTGGTACTATGGCTCATATTCACCTTTTCTATCTCTAGGTATTTTTAATTCCATTTCTCCAACACTTGTTCTTACTCTTTTTGAACTGTACCCATTTCTAGAATTATCTGTTTTCTTGTTTTCTTTATCATATTTCCCATAACCTAATTCATCTTCTAATTCTGCTTCTAACATCCCTTGTATTAACGGTCCCACTAATTCTTTTATCTTTTCATATACATCTTTTATTGTGTTTACCTCTGGATCCCTTGCTATTAATCTTGCTAATTTTTCAATGTTGCTTTCTTCTTTTTCTTCTTTTTTTCTTCTTGCCATTTTAAAAACCTCCTTCCTGGTTTTATTTTACCATCCCAAGAAGAAGGTTTTATTTTTTTATTTACACAAATTTTTTTATGGTCTCACCAAAATCATTTTATTTGCTTTATTTAATTTTTGATATTGTATACATAGTTTTTAATTATAATAGTTTAAAAGAATATTTTAATTTTTCATCTTTTAAACTTTTTAATAAAGGGAATAAATTAATTAGAGTTTGTATGTATATTTTCCTTTCATT
Organism: Tepiditoga spiralis; assembly: GCF_014701195.1. Classification (NCBI taxonomy): domain Bacteria; kingdom Thermotogati; phylum Thermotogota; class Thermotogae; order Petrotogales; family Petrotogaceae; genus Tepiditoga; species Tepiditoga spiralis. The sequence continues at coordinate 24,073 of NZ_AP018712.1, read as the reverse complement.
AATAACTATTACATTGATAGTTTATTTAAAAAAATTTCAAAATGAAAACTCTTTATTAAATTATTTCAAAGGCAGTTTCGTTATTTTATTAATATTACTTTCAGTGTCAGAAGAATTAACCTTTAGAATCGTTATTCCTAAAAGTTTAAGCAAAGTATATAATAAAGATTTTTTTGTTTACACAGCTCAAGCACTTATAGACACAATTTATGGTTTTTTTTATTCACAAAAACTTTTTTATCCTTATTTATCAGATAAAGATTTAAATGATCCAATCATACTCTTAGATTTTATTATTAGTTATTTAATTTCAATATTTATGTATTACAGTTTAAAAAGAACAAAAAATATTTATTTTGTAATTTTCTTACAGTTTTTAAACATAATTTTACTTCAATTGCTAACTATTTTAGCCATTAATTTTTTAGCTATTAATTCGTAGAGATTATGAAAATAATATTGTTAATACATAGAGACTTAAATTATCAATGTTAATCCGTTTTTTTGTTAATCTTGTGGTAATTATTAGCGAATTTATATCAGATGATACATCAATTGAAGATGTAACTATTTTTAAGAGTGATATAATTTTTATACTTTTAATTGGTACTCCAATAAACATTTATATTTTAAGGTCAATAATAAAATTTTTAAAGAACAATTCTTTATCAAAAGTAAGAAATGTACCACTTGAAATGAAAAAATTTGATTATGAATTAAATTAATAAAAAGTATAAAGTTATGTTATTATTAAATAATAAGTTCTTAAAAAGATATGAAAAATTTTTCATATCTTTTTTATTTTTTAGATATAAAATATTTTATGTTAGATATGAAAAAAATTTCACGATATCATTTTACAATCTTTATTTTGTTTTAACAAAAAATTGATATAGTTTTTTTGCACGCAATTTATAATATTAAAGTTAAAAAAATCACAAATAGGAGGTAATTTTAATTGAACTTTGAATTAACAAAACAACAAAAAATGATAAGGCAAATGGTTAGAGAATTAACAGAAAAAGATATAAAATCTAGAGCTGCAGAAATAGATGAAACTGGAAGATTTCCAACAGAAAGTTATGAACTTTTAAAAAAGTATGGATTACTTGGAATGACAATTTCAAAAAAATATAATGGGGCAGGTGCAGATGAACTTAGTTATGCAATAACGGTTGAAGAATTATCTAGATATTGTGCAACTACTGGAGTTATTTGTTCTGCACATAACTCTCTTGCTTGTTGGCCTATATATAAATTTGGAACAGAAGAACAAAAAGAAAAATATCTAAAGCCTCTTGCTTGTGGAGAAAAATTAGGAGCTTTTGCTTTAACTGAACCAAATGCTGGAACGGATGCAGGGGCACAACAAACAAAAGCAATTGATGATGGTGATTATTGGATTTTAAATGGTTCAAAAATTTTTATAACTAATGGTGGACAAGCAGATACTTATATTGTATTTGCAATGACAGATCCTTCAAAAGGAACTAGAGGTATATCTGCATTTATTGTTGATAGAAGCACAATTGGTTTTGAAATAGGGAAAATAGAACATAAAATGGGAATAAGAGGTTCTGCAACGGCTGAATTAATATTTAGAGATGCTAAGATACCTAAAAATAATCTTCTCGGGTCATTAAATAAAGGGTTTAAAATTGCAATGCAAACTCTTGATGGTGGACGTATTGGGATTGCGGCACAAGCTCTTGGTATAGCTCAAGGAGCATTTGATGAAACAGTTAAGTATATAAAGCAAAGAGAACAATTTGGAAGACCTATAGCTAAGTTTCAAGGTGTTCAATTTAATATAGCAGAAATGAAGACGAAGATAGAGGCAGCAAGAATTTTAGTTTATAAAGCTGCAAATAATAAAGAAAAAGGTAAATCTTATTCAGTAGAAGCTGCAATGGCAAAGTTGTTTGCTGCGGAAGTTGCTATGGAAGTTACAACAAAAGCCGTTCAATTACATGGTGGATATGGTTATACAAAAGATTATTGTGTTGAAAGAATGATGAGAGATGCTAAGATAACTGAAATTTATGAAGGTACTTCTGAAGTTCAAAAAATGGTAATTTCAGCAAATGTTTTAAAATAAGGAGGATGAGTATGAATATACTAGTTTGTATAAAGCAAGTACCAGATACTACAGAATTAAAAATAGATCCAGTTAAAGGAACTTTAATAAGAACTGGTGTTCCAAGTATAATGAATTATGATGATAAAGCTGCTCTTGAAGAAGCTTTAAAGTTAAAAGATAAATTTAATGCAAAGGTTACTGTTTTATCAATGGGTCCAATACAAGCAAAAGAGGTTATTGAAGAAGCAATAGCAATGGGAGCAGATGAAGGATTTCTTTTGAGCGATAGAAAATTTGGTGGTGCTGATACATGGGCAACATCAACAACTTTAACAGCAGCAATTAAAAAATTAGGTTATTTTGATATTATATTTGCTGGAAGGCAGGCAATAGATGGGGATACAGCTCAAGTTGGTCCTCAAATAGCAGAAAAATTAAATATTCCACAAATAACTTATGTAAAGAATATTGAATATATGGATAATGAATTTATAGTTGAAAGAGAATTAGAAGATGGTTATGAAGTAATAAAAGTAAGTTCACCAGTTTTATTAACAACTATAAAACAAATAAATAAACCAAGGTACATGCATATTGGAAGAGTAGTTGATGTTTGTGCAAAAGACAATATAAAGGTTTTAACTTTTGAGGATATAGATATAGATGAAAGATATATTGGATTAAAAGGTTCACCAACGCAAGTAAAAAAGTCATTTACGCCTGAACCAAAAGGTGAGGGTAAGATGGTGAGTGGAACAATTGAAGAAATGGTAAAAGATGTTGTAAATGAATTAAAAGAAAAACACTTTATTTAAGGAGGAACAATTTATGCCTTTAATTAATGAAATAACTATAAAAGAATATAAAGATGTGTGGGTATTTGCAGAACAAAGAGATAACAAATTAATGCCTGTTGTTTATGAACTTCTTGGTGAAGGGAAAAAAATTTCAGAAAAAATGAATTCTAATCTTTGTGCTGTTTTAGTTGGAGATAATGTAGAGTTTTTATGTGATGAATTAATAAAATATGGTGCGAAAAAGGTTTATTTAATTGAAGATGTTTTATTAAAAAATTATACAACAGATGGTTATTCGAGAGTAATATCTAATTTAATAAATGAAAAAAAGCCAGAAGTTTTTTTAATAGGAGCAACACATATTGGAAGAGACTTAGCTCCAAGAATTTCTGCAAAGATTGATACAGGTTTAACTGCTGATTGTACTATTTTAGAAGTTGATGAGGATAAGAAATTACTTCAAACAAGACCAGCATTTGGTGGAAATATAATGGCTACAATAATTTGTCCTAAGCATAGACCTCAAATGGCAACAGTTAGACCAGGTGTTATGAAAAAAGCTGAAATAAATAATGAAAATAATGGTGAAATAATAAAAATAAATGCAAATATTTGTTGTAAGGATATAAGAACAGAAGTTTTAAAAGTAATAAAACAAAAGTCAACAACTCTTGATATAACAGAGGCTGAAATAGTTGTTGCGGGTGGTAGAGGACTTGGAAAACCAGAAGGTTTTAAATTAATTGAAAAATTAGCTGAAAAATTAAATGGAGTAGTTGGTGCTTCAAGAGCTGTTGTTGATTCTGAATGGATTGATTCAAGTCATCAAGTAGGTCAAACTGGAAAAACAGTTAGACCAAAAATTTATATTGCTTGTGGAATTTCTGGAGCGATACAGCATATTGCTGGAATGAAAGATTCTGAATGTATTATTGCAATAAATAAAGATAAGTATGCACCTATATTTAAAGTTGCAGATTATGGTATAGTTGGGGATTTATATGAAGTTATTCCAGAATTAATAAAAGAATTAAATTGAAGCAGCCAATGGCTGCTTCAATTTTTGTTTTTTAAAATTTAAATTCAATACCACCTTTTATTCTTAATCCATTTATTAAACTTAATCCCATTTCTTCCATTGAATAAATATTAAAAATATATCCACTATTCAAGTATAGATTAATATTATTTGTAATTCCAAGTCCCATATTTACTTCTGGAACTATGTCAAATGACATTGATGAAGCATCAGAAGACAACATTCCTTGAAATTCAAAAGAAACATCTGGTGTAATTTCAACTGGTCCAGCATAAATCATATAACCTAAAGCAAAATTCATGTTTGAATAAAAAATATTTTTACTAATAATATTGAAATCTAATCCGAATTTACTATAAAATCCTTCATAATTATCTAATGCAAAATCAATTCCGCCACCATGATAATTTGTATTTAAGTTTGTATAATGAATATTAAATCTCATTCTTTCTGGACTCATACTTGGATTTTCTACAACAGTTATCCCTTTTTCAGATATTTTAAATTTTGTTGGGAGTTCAACAGGTTTTAAAAAAGCTTTGTTGTCTAATATGTCTTTAACTATTAATTTTCCATCTTTTATTTTATAAGAATCACCATAAACATCGTAACTTTTTTCAAATTGAAAAACCATATTTTTATAAACTCCATGATTTCTTCCAAGATCAACTAATAAATAACCATTTGGAGCTTGATTTAATATATTTCCTCTTAATATAAATAGAGTGTTTAATTTTGAGATTATACTTGAAGAAGCATCATTTATAGCTTCATATTTAGCATCTCTTAAAGCTTCTTGAGAAGTTTTATATTTTGTAATATTTTGTTGTCCAGTTCCTTTATACAACTTATTTTCTAATACTTGTCCAGTTTGAATGTCTATTAATTTATACTTTGCTGTAATTTCATATTCCCACCATTTACTTGTTTTATCATAACTTTCTTGTTGTTGATAAAAGGTATCTAAAACTTCAATGTAAATAAGGGCATCAGCTTTTAATTGTTTTAAGTCTCCTTTTCCTTCAACAACACCTTGGAGTTGTAATTGAATTTCTTTAAAAATCATATCATCTCTTGTAATTAATCTGTATTTACCCATATTTATTATTTTTTCATCAACAGCGGATTCTAAAAGAGCAGTTGAATCGGAGTAACCTTTAGTATAAACTATAAGTGTTTTTCTCATATCTTTAGAAAAATAAATTAAAGATAGTATTAAAACTAAGAAAATAATAAAATATTTTTTCATTTTTTCCCCTCCTCTTATGTTTTTTGTTATTAAAATTATATCATAAAAAAAGCAAGAAGTTTTTCTTCTTGCTTTTTTGAGTTAAAATTTATATAAAACGTACAAAAAATAAAATATTTTGACATATTTTTATAAAAATAAGACGTACATATAATGAGTTATTATACCAGCACAAAGTCCAGCTATTGTATGAGAAAGTATTGCTTTGCTTGCTAATTTTCTTGCACCAAGTGTATCCATCATTGCTATATGAGTTGATAGATATCCACTCCAAGTCATACCAAGTGCAGTAAATACAGCTACATCATTTCCAGTTAGAATACCTTCTTTTATGAATGAAGGTATTAAAGCCATTGCTGCGCCTGTTGATCCAAGTGAAGTTAATGGAAAGGCTATTAATTTAGCTGAATGAAATCCAAATAAAAATTCTAAAACTCCTGAAATTTTACCAAAAACCCAAGGTAAAACAGGTACGCCTTCATAAGCTAAGCCTTGATATCCAATATTTGGATCAGAAGGTCCATAAGTTACTATCATTACAAATGTTGAAATGATTAAAACTCCAGGTATTATTGAAAGACCTAAGTCTACGCCTGTTTTCCCACCTTCAAGTAAGGCATCTAAAAATCTTGAACCAGCATTTCCTTCTCTAACTTTTCTCCAGCTAACTGTTGTATTTTCAAATTCTCCTTCTTCACCATAAAACTTTTTAGTAAACATAGAAAAGATTCTAACGCTTATAACACTTCCAACAATTGCTCCAATATTTCCAATAAGTACAGGTAAAACAAGATTTTCACCAAGAGCAGACGATTGAGCTATCATAAATGTTGTTACAATTAATCCCATTCCAAATGCTGTTCCCATGTTACACAAGAGAGGAACTTGCCATCTTTCAAAGTATTTTATAAATTCTTTATCTTTTGATAAGGATAAGATAGCGGGATTATCTGAAAGATAAGTAGTTAAAATACCAAGTGAAGCTGCACCAGGCAATTTATACAAAGGTTTCATAAGTGGCTTTAATATTTTATTCAATAAGTATACTACACCAAACTCTGAAAAAAGTGCACCGAGAGCCCCTGTAAGGACTGCAACAGCCATTATAAAAAATACAGTATTTAAAAGTAAATCATGAGCCGTTGCCATAAGGGTTTTAAATAAATTACTTCCCCCCATTACATTACCAAGTGGAATAAAGATTGCAAGAAATATTGTTAAGAATATGAATGGTTCTAAATCAAAATGAATATTTCTTTTTTTTACACTGTTTGATTTTATTTTAGTGCTCACAGAACTCCCTCCATAATTTAGTTTTTAGTTTCTAAATTAATATATATTAAAAGATAAAAAAAAACAAGAGCTAATCGCCTTATAAAAAGTAAAACAGAGGCTTTTAACTCTTATTATTATAACATTGCTATTTTATCCTTTAATTTGTCATTTTTTAATAAAGCTTTTTTATATAGCTCTAATTTTTCATCAAAAATTATTCCTGCTTCAGAAAGAAAGTTTTGATCTAACTTTATAAAATCATCAAACTTTCCTTTAAAAATTAAGTTTGAGTTTTTCATGATTGCAACTAATGGTTTTAATTCTAAGAATTCACTTATCCAATGTGTTGATAAAATTATAGTCTTTCCCATATTGTTTAATTTTTTTACTGTATTAAAAACAGATTTTCTTGTTGAATAATCTAGTCCAACTGTTGGTTCATCAAAGATGATGTATTTTGGATTATATGATAAAACAGATATTATTGCTACTTTTCTCATTTCTCCACCAGATAAACTAAAAGGACTTCTATTTAAGTAATCATAAGGTAATCCAACTATATCCATATAAAATTTTATTTCTTCTTTTTTCAAATCAACATCAAAATTTTTAGGTGCATAAAGAATTTCTTCAGCTATTGTTGGTAAAAAAAATTGAGATTCTGGATATTGAAATATTATTCCAACTTTTTTTCTAAGTTCTTTCATATTAGTATTTTTATTATTTGTTTGAAGGGTATCTACAGTAACTTTTCCATTTGGAATTATTAACCCATTTAAAGTATTTAAAAGTGTACTCTTTCCAGAACCAGTATGTCCAATAAATAACCATAGCTCTCCTTCATTTATTTTTAAATTAACTTCATTTAAGGCTTTTTTTTCAAAGGGTGTGTTTATTCCATAACTAAAGCTAACGTTCTCAAGTTCTATCGGCAAGTTTATTCACCAACTCTTCATAATTCATATGTAATATTTTTTTTGTTCTTATTTCTATTGGTTCTTCTATATTTAATTTATTTGTTTTATAAAAGTTATTTTTATTTCCATCAAAGATTATTTTTCCATTTTTCAGAGCTATGATTCTTTCTACATCCCTTAAATCTTGTGAATGATGAGAGGCTATAACAACTGTTTTTTTCAGTTCTACAAGTTTTTTTATTACAGTGTAAACTTCAAGCCTACCAACTGGGTCAAGCATAGTAGTTGGTTCATCCATGAATATTACTTCTGGATCCATTGCAAGAATAGAAGCTATTGCAAGTCTTTGTTTTTGTCCACCTGAAAGAGTGTTAGGGTCTCTTTTTTCAAATCCAGACATTCCAACAATACTCAAAGCCCATTGTATTTTTTTTATCATTTCTTTTCTTGGTACACCCATATTTTCCATTCCAAAAGCTACATCTTCTTCTATTGTAACTCCAACTATTTGATTTTCGGGATTTTGAAAGATGTATCCAATTTTTATTCTGTTTTTTTCATTTAGTTCTTCATTTTCAAAAAAAACTTTTCCATTATAATCAAATAGTATTCCGGAAAGTATCTTCATTAAAGTTGATTTTCCACTGCCATTATCTCCAACTATTCCTGTAAATTGACCTTTTTTTATACCAAGAGAAACATTATTTATAACTTTTCTTTTTCCGTAATTGTAATTTATATTTTCACATTTTAAAATCATTTTAATCTTCCTTTACTGATTTATATACTCTAGCACCACCAGATTTTACAACATCAGTAACATTTCCAAATATATTTTTCATATATTCTTTTATTCTTTTTCCACCTTTATTATGAAATGCAACGAGTTGCATTGTTCCTTCGGTATTTAAATGTTTGAATCCATCTTCAATTAATTTCATCCATACATGTTTACCGGCAACTATTGGGGGATTAGATATTATCATATCAAATTTTTCATCTTTCCAAGGTTCAAATAAATATCCTGATCTTACTTCAACATTTGCATTATTGTCTTTTGCATTTATTTTTGTGAATTGAACTGCTCTATTATTTATATCACTCATAAAGACTTCTATGTTTGGATTTTCTTTTTTTAAAACAATTCCTATTACTCCATATCCACAACCTATATCTAAAAGTTTTTTTCCAGTTATTTCTACATTTTCTATTAACAATGCAGAGGCCCTATCAATTCTCTTTTTCCCGTAAACACCAGAAGGAGCTTTTAATTTGTAAATATGAGAATTATGTAATACAAAAGTTAATTCTTTTATAGTCAATTCAGATGTAGGATTTTCTGTATAGTAATGTTCAAAAATTTTTTCTTTTTCTTCTTCTATTGGTTTTGAATTTTTTTCCCTTTCATTTAATATTTTTATTACTTCATCGACTTTTAAGTTGTATAATTCATCTGAACTAAATAAATCAACAACTTCTTCTCTTTCTTCTTCTCTATTTTTTTTCATTTTTACCTCCAAATTTCTACTTTTAAATCAAATGAATAAGCATCATTTAATTTATAAAATACAAGTCCACCAGGAATTATAGAATAATTTCCCATAAAATTCATATAAAAACTAATATCTAGGTTTTCATTTTTAAAAAAATTATATCCAAAATAAGCAGAAAATCCTCTCATTTGAGCTAAATCTTCGGGAAAAGCTTTAAAATAATAATTTAATCCATTTTCATCTAATACAACATTCAACATTTTAAATGTAAAGTTACTACCAATTATAATTTTTTCAAACTTAAAGTTCAATAGTATACTTGCACCAGCATATCCAGCATAAGTTGGTGAAGCAGTTTCAGTAAAAGAGTTCCACATACCAATGCCAATATTGAATGGTTCATAATTTAAATTAATACCAGCCTGAATATCATTATTTTTTAATGGATTGTTTAAATTTAAATTTATACTAAAAAAAGGTTCTATTCTTTTTAGAACTTCCTTTTTATAAGAAAATGAAATTGATTCAGTTGATAATTTTATATAATTATTTTCATCTTCAAAACCTGCTCCAATACTTTTTGGAGGATTTATATCAGCAAAAACTCCTGAAAAACTAAATATACTAATAATTATAATCAATAAAATAAATATTTTCTTTTTCATTTTTACCCCCTAATTTATATAAAGTATTTATATCTATTAATTATACCATAATAAAAAATAATTTATTATAACATAATGTTATGGGTTTGAAAAGTAAAAATATTCAATATAAATAAACAAAAAAAGATGATTTAAAATCATCTTTTTTTGTTTATTTATATTTCTGATTTGGCTATTATTTTTTTAGCAAGTTGAGTAAATGGTGCAACCATTTCAGGAGTTCCAAAGTATGCTGCAGGTTTTCCATTATCCATATTTTCTCTAAGTGAAGCATTTAATGGTATTTCTTGTAATACTTCTAAGTTATATTTTTCAGCAAGCTTTTTTGCTCCACCTTTTCCAAAAATATAATGCTTTTTCTTACATTCATCACATACAAAGTAAGACATATTTTCAACAAGACCTAATGTTTCGTGTTTCATCATTTTTACAAAGTTAATTGCTTTTTCAACATCGTCTTGAGAAACGTCAGAAGGAGTTGTAACTATGACTGCACCTTGAATATTTTTGAAATTTTGGAATATTGTTAATGATTCATCTCCTGTACCTGGAGGACAATCAACTACTAAATAATCTAATTCTCCCCATGAAATATCACTAACAAATTGCATTATTGCGCCTGTTTTTAATGGACCTCTCCATACAACAGGATTACTTTGATCTTTTAAAAAGTGTGACATGGAAATAAATTTTATCCCATTTACTTCTGGAGGCATAACTTCTTCTCCAACTTGATAAGGATATTCTTCACGTCCTCCAAGCATTCTTGCAACATCAGGACCGTGTAAATCAACATCTAATAATCCTACTTTTCTACCTTCAAGAGCAAGAGAAACAGCTAAGTTTACTGCAACTGTTGATTTTCCAACTCCACCTTTACCACTCATTACTACTATTGTTTTTTTTACGTTCTTTAATCTGTCATTTGCTTTTTCTATAACAAGATTAATGTTATTAACACCAGCCATACTACGCCTCCTTGATTATTATCTCATGTGTTACTTCTGCGCTTTCTTTGAAAATAGCAGAAGCTGAACAATATTTATTTTGAGATAAATTCACTGCTTTTTCTAATTTATCCATTGGTAAGTCTTTACCAGTAAATTCATATATTATCTTTATGTTTGTATATATTTTTGGATGTGTTTCCTTTCTATCATATTGTAATCTTATTTGAAAGTCATCTAATTCAACATGCATTTTTTCAAGTATCATTACAACATCTATTCCTGTACAACCAGCTAGACCAGCTAAAAGATGATTCATTGGAGTTGCTGCAGTTTGTTCATAACCATTTCCAACTTTTGAATCTGTATGTATTTCAAATCCATTCTTTGTTTTAGTAAAAAAATGATACTTATCTTGTCTTTTAAAAATTAATTCTTCAGCCATTTTATCCCTCCAATTTATATAAGCCTTATTATATCATATTATATCACTTTTTTATATACATTAGTTAATTCTTATGTTCTAAAAGTAAAAAATGAGTAACATAATTTCTAATGATGTTTTTAAAGTTTTTTAATATTAATTAACAAATAATATTTTATAAAATTCTAAAAGTAAAAAATATTTAAAAACAATATAAAAGAAAGATGTTAAAATATGATTGGAGGTGCTTAAATGAATATTTTAATATCAAATGATGATGGAATTATGGCTCCAGGAATTTCCATTTTAAAAAGTTTTTTAGAAAAAGATCATAATGTTTTTGTAGTTGCGCCCGATGTTGAAAGAAGTGCAACAGGACACGCTATAACTGTTAGAAATCCTTTATGGGCAAAAGATGTTATGGTAAATAACAAATTATTTGGTAAGGCTGTTAATGGAACTCCAGCAGATTGTGTTAAACTTGGTTTAGAAGCTATACATAAAGACATAAATATAGATTTAGTAATAAGTGGAATAAATAGAGGTCCAAATCTTGGAACTGATGTTTTATATTCTGGTACTGTATCGGCTGCAATAGAAGGTGCAATGAATGGATACCCTTCAATAGCTGTATCGAGTGCAGATTTTACTAATCCAAATTATGAAACAGCAGCAAAAATAATATTGGATATAATAGAAAAATTTGATTTTAAAACTGTACCAGAATTTACTACTTTAAATATAAATGTACCAAGTATATCTTATGATGAAATAAAAGGAATTAAAATAACAAGACAAAGTAAAAGACGTTATGATGATTACTTTGAAGCAAGAAAGGATCCATTTGGCAATACATATTATTGGATGCTTGGTAATGTAGTTGAAGATGATAATAACAATAATTCAGATTACTTAGCAGTAAATGAAAACTATGTTTCAATAACACCATTAACAGTTTTTTTAACAAAAAAGGATTATATGAAAGAATTAAAAGATATATTGGAGGTAAAGTATGAATCTTGAAATAAGAATAATAGGTGATCCAATTTTAAGAAAAAAAGCTAAAGAAGTTGTTATTTTTGATGAAAATTTTAAAACTATAATAACAGATTTTTTTGAAAAAATGTATAAATGGGATGGTGTTGGACTTGCAGCACCACAAGCTGGAATATCTTTGAGATTTTTTGTTATGGATGATGGTGAAGAAAATGGAAAAAAAGCTGTTATTAATCCAGAAATACTTGGGTTTTTAGGAGAAGATATTGATTTTGAAGAAGGTTGTTTGAGTATACCAAATGTTTATGCTCATGTAATTAGAAAAGAAGGAATAAAGGTTCGTTATCAAGATGTGGAAGGGAATGTAGTTGAAGAAGAATTACATGGATATACAGCAAGAGTATTTCAACATGAAACAGATCATTTAAATGGAATTTTATTTACAGATAGATTGTCTGTAGTACAAAAAGCAAAGTTAAAAAAAGAGTTATTGAGATTGGGAAAAGAAGGAAAAAAGAAAGCAAAAGAATTAGGAGAAGTAAAGTTATGAAAGATTTAAGAATAGTTTTTATGGGAACTCCAGATTTTGCCACTATAGTATTAAAAAGCTTAATAGAAAATAATTATAATATAATTGGAGTTTTTTCTCAACCAGATAAACCAAAAGGAAGAGGAAAAAAGTTACTTCCAACTCCGGTAAAAAAATTAGCTATTGAAAATAATATTCCAGTATTTCAACCTAAATCTGTTAATGTTGGTAATGGTTTTAAAAGTTTAGAAGAACTAAATCCAGATATAGTAATAACAGTAGCTTATGGAAAAATATTAAAAAAACAAGTTATAGATCTTCCAAAAATGGGTTGTTGGAATATACATGCTTCAATTCTTCCAAAGTATAGAGGTGCTGCTCCAATTCAAAGGGCGATTGAAAATGGAGAATCTGAAACAGGTATAAGTATATTTAAAATTGTTGAAGCTTTAGATGCAGGTCCAGTTGCAATGATTGAAAAAATAAGTATAGAAAATTCTGATAATCTTGAAACAGTGCATGATAAACTTGCGGAGTTATCAAGTAAGATGATAGTGGAATTTTTAAGTAATTTAAATAATATAAACTTACAAGAACAAGATGATTCAAAAGCTACTTATGCTTCGAAAATTACAAATAATGATTTAATATTAGATTTTCATAAAGAAAGCAGAATTATTTTTAATAAAATAAGAGCCTATGATCCTATTCCTGGAGTTAAAGCAACTATTAATAACCAAATAGTTAAATTATTTTCTGCTGAAATTTTAAACAAAGAAAGTAAAGAAAAACCAGGAACAATATTGAGTTTTGATAAAACGGGAATAATTGTAAAAACAATTGATAGTGCAATAAAAATAGGGAAAATAAAATTTCCAGGTAAAAAAACAATAAGTACTTTCGATGCAATAAATGGAAGAAAATTAAAAATTGGAGATTTTTTTGAATAAAATAAGAATTAACTTATGTTAATTCTTATTTTATTTCATGAGTAAAAAATCACAATCTTATTTTCACATACACGAAAATAAAAAGAAATATTATTTGTATATAATATAAGTGAATTAAATAACTTTTTGTAAAAAGGGGGAATTTTATGAAAAAAGTAGAATTTATCAACAAAATTTGTGAAAGTTTAGACAAAGAATGTTTTAATGAATTTTATTTTGTTGTAGTAAATGGAAAAGAAGATATAGGAAATAATGAAAGTTTAATATGTCCAAATAAAATTTTTTGTTATGATGATAGGATAATTATATCTTCTTATAATTATGAAAAAAACGAAAATATAGAAATAAAAAAATTTATGGAAAAATTAGATAATTTTGAAGATATGGAATTATATGTTATGGATAGTAAAAATAGAATTTTTTCCATAGAAGATAATATAGAAATTTCTTCTGATCAATATGCATCTTTAATATTAGTTCCAGTTGAAAATTATATGGAAATTGCAAATATAAAGTAATTAAAGTGAGCTTAGCTCACTTTAATTTTTTTACTAAGGTTGGAAGTAAGGTTAAACTTAAAACAGAACTTACAACCATTGTTGTCCACATTAAAATAACTAAGTATGTATGAATTTGTAATGGTGAAAAAATCATAGATGAAAAACCAAAAGCAAGTCCAAATGCATTTGCTAATATTGGTGTAGATACATAATTAAAAGCTTCATCAGCTGGATTTTCAGCATTTAATTGTTTAAAATGTCTATAAAGTCCAGAGTAATGTATAGCATAATCTATACCAACACCTATAGTCAAACTTGACATTATACTCGTTATTATACTTAAATCAATACCAGTGTATCCCATTATTCCAAATAAACTCAACAATGTAACTGATATTGGTATTATTGAAAATAAAGCTATAAAGAAATTTTTCTGAGTTATTAAAATCATTATAAATACAAGTACGGTTGCTAATATTAAAGAACTAAGCTGATCAGGGATTATTCTTCTATTCATTTCATCCATTATTAAAGGAATTCCTGATAGTGTGTAAGTTGTTTTTTCATCATTTTTGTTTATTAAAGTTTCTATATTTTTCAAAGTTTTGCTTTTTAAATTTTTTGGAAAAAGTATTATTTTTCCTGTTTTTTGTGAAGGTAGTATAAAATTTTTTAAAGATTTATTTTGAGATGATGCTAAACTATATAATATTTTTGCAGTAAATGAATTTTGAGGGTATTCTTTTTTTCCATATATAAAATTATTCATTACTGATAAAATGTCATAATAGGATACAGCTTTTAAAATATTTCCACTTTCTTTTAGTTCTTTTTCAAGTAATAATATTTCATTTGAAAAATTTGTACTTAATATATCTTCATTAGTTTTATAAGTTAAAAAGATAGGTAATGAACCACCAGTTACTTCAGAAATTTTATCTATACCTTTTCTAACCTCAGTGCTTTTTTTATACATAGTTAGCATATTAAAGTTAGTTTGTAACTTTAATATTCCTGGTATTGAAATTATAATTAAAATTAAAGTTATTATTATGGAGTTTTTTCCTTGTAATTTTTTTAGAAAGGTAGTTACTTTTGATACTTTAGGTTCTGGTATAGTAATTTTTTTATTTTTAAATATAATTAATGGTAAAAATATCCAAGTTGCAATTCCAGCTAAGAAAACTCCAATGCTAGATGCCATACCAAGTTGTTTTATTGCATCAGATTGAATAACTAACATTGATAAAAAACCAATCATTGTTGTAAGAGTTGTCATTATCATTGGTACTCCAACAGCTTTTAATGTTTTAGAGATTGATAACTCTTTATTTTTTGAATTTCTATAATATTCTATATAATGTGACATAAAATGAAGTCCATCAGCACTTCCTAATACTATTACGAAAATTGGTACTAGAACAGTCATTACTGATATTTCACCAATGAACCAACCAAGAAATCCAAGGGTTAATAATGCACCAATTCCAGCTGGAAAAACTGAAAATATAGTAGCTTTTAAAGATCTAATTCTAGCCTTAAAAGTAGCAAAAATTATTATAATAGATAATGGAGGTATTATTAAAAGAATTTTTAAAAGATAATCAAAAACTTTTGTTTGTAAGTAAGTATCTCCTGAAACATAATATTTGACTTTTTCAATATCTAACATTTTTTCAATATTTTTTAATGCATTCAATGGTTTTGAACTTTCATTTACCATGACTGTAAATGAAGCATAATTTTTTGAATCTTTTTGTACTAAACTTTTCATTATATCCATATTATCAATATATTTTAGTATTAAATTTAAATCTTTTTTATTTACTTTACTAACATCTTTTAAGGTTAAACCAACTGGTATTTTTTCTGGTGTGGGACCAATAACCATTGATACTCCAGTTATTTTTTCCATTTTATTTTGTATATCTCTAAGTTTTTTAATTCCTTCAATAGTTCTTAAGTTTTTATCATACTCTAATAAAAACATCATTTGTTCAGATGTACCAAAAGTTTTATTCATTTCATCATATCTTTTTTTATAGGATGAATGTTTAGGCATAAATAAAGTAAAATCAGTGTTTATTTTAATTTTAAAAATACCCCAAATTGATAGTATTATTAATAATAACATAAAAATAAAAACTAATTTTTGATGTTTTTTAATAAAGTTTGTATACTTTTCAAAAAAATTCATATTTTCACCCCGTTTAAAAATATTTCTATTACAGTATCTATTTCTTTTTCAAAATTTTCACTTTTTAAATATAATTTTTGAAATAAAAGCATTAAAATCATTCCTATAAAAGATCTTACAGCTACATAAGAATCTATATTTTTAAATTCTCCTCGTTTTAACCCTATTCCATAAACTTCATTTGCATTACTTTTAAATTCATTAAAAATAGATTTTATAACTTTTTCTTTTAAAATTTCATCATATTGAATTTCATTAAAAATTATTTTTAAATACTTTGAATATTTGTTAAAAAAAGATAATCTTTCCATTATTATTTCTTTTAAAATAATTTTTATATCTTTTTTTGAAAAATTTTTTATAGTTTCTTTTAAATCTGAAACCGCAAATTCTTTTATAAAAACATCAATAGATTCAGATACTACTGCATGTAAAATATCTTTTTTCTTTTCAAAATATTTAAATATAGTTCCTTCAGAAACTCCAGCTTTTTTTGCTATTTCAAGTGTTCTTGTTGAAGCAAATCCTTTTTCTGAAAATAATTCTATTGATGCTTTTAATATTTTTTGTTTTGTTAATTCTGATTTTTTCATATTTCACCTCTCTTTGAGAATACTCATATTATACTATATTTAAGATTCCAACCAATCAATCATATAATCAATAGCTATTTCATGATTCCCAACTTGACAATGCTGTTCACCACCTTCAGCCTTTGTAAAAATTTTTCCTGTAAGATTTTTTGCATATTTTAACTTTTTCATTAAAATATGATAGTGATTCAATGGAATATAATGATCTTCTTCTCCTGCAAGTAATAAAACATCACATTTTATTTTTTTTGATATATTTTTGAGAGTATGTTTTTTTAAATTTTTATAAAAATCATAAGGAGAGTTTGTTCCAGTTATATACATTCCATGAGCTATTGCCCAATTTAAAATTAATTCTTTTTTCATTGCTTTGTTTAAAATAAAATTTAGTATATTTTTTTGTTTTGTAAAAAATAGGAATTTTATTAAATATCTAAAAATTTTTGGAAATGGATGTATCATACAGTCAAAACCATCATATAAAATATCATATGCTATTACTTTTTTTATTCTTTTTTCAAATGCTGCAGCTCTCAATGAAAAATATCCACCCCAAGATATTCCAATAACAAAAACATCATTTAAATTGAAATAATTCAATACAGCGCTCAAAGAATTTTCCCAATTATATTCAAAATATATCCCGTTTTTTAGCGTTAATCCTTGACCAGGACCTTCAAAAAGATAAACTGTATAACCTTTTTCTGATATTTCTTTTATTGAAAGATAAAATTCTTCTATAAAAGAATCATATCCACCAAAAGCTATTATTTTTCCTTTTTCAATTTTAGAATTAAAAACAAGTGTTTTCATTTGTGAATTTTTATAGGGTACAAAAAATTTTTTCACATTCTTATCATTGTCTATGACTTTATTAAAATTATGTATGGATAAATTATACATTTTTTCCTTATTCACATCTTTTTCAATTAAAAAAAATTCAGCAAGTCTGTAATAAAATGCTGCATGTAAGTATCTTTTTTCATGTTCTGCAATTTTGCCTAATTTATTCCATACTTTAAACCAAGATTTCATATCTTTTATTTCTTTTGCAGCTTCATACACTTCTTTTTCATTGCAAGCTTTTTCTCCATAAGTTAGTATTCTATTAATTTGAAAATCAAATTGCTTTATATTTGTAAAGTTTTTAAAAGCCATAAATACCTCCAAAATAATATTTTATCAAAAATAAGTAATTACTCACTTTTATTATACTATATTATTTATTTTATGTCAATAACAACTTTAAAAATTTTATAGTATAATTAAATCGAGGTGGTACAATGATTGTAGAAAAAATAGTATCAGATACATTTCAAACTAACACGTATATAATAAACAAAAAAATTGTGATAGATCCAGCAAGTGATTTTACAAAGTTGATAAAAGAACCTGTTGATATTCTTTTAACTCATGGGCACTTTGATCATATTCTTGGATTAAAATTTTTAAAACTTGAATATGTATATATTCATCCAAATGATTGTGAATTGTTAAAAGATTATAAAAAGAACTTATCTTCACTTATAAATAAAAAAATAGAATTTGATATTGAATGTAAAGATATTACTAAATTTTTTGAAGTTATTCATACACCTGGTCACACAATGGGTTCTTGTGCAATAAAAATAGAAAATTATTTATTTACAGGGGATACATTGTTTACTGATTCTATTGGAAGGACAGACTTTCCTGGTTCTTCTGAAAAACACATGTTTGAATCATTAAAAATTTTAAAAGATTATTTAAAAAATATACCAGAAGATACTATAATTGCACCCGGACATGGTCCAATGACAAGTGTTGAAAAGATTTTAATAAATAATCCATATTTAAGGAGTATATAGTATGAGTTTAAAAATTGAAAAGTTAGTTTATGGTGGTTATGGATTTTCTAAAGATAATGAAAAAATTTACTTAATTGATGACGGATATCCAGAAGAAGTAGTTGAAGTTGATGAAATAAAAAGAAAGAAAAAAACAATTTTTGCAAAGGTTAATAGTATAAAAGAGAGATCACCATATAGAATTAATTCAAAGTGTGAACATTTTCAAAAATGTGGTGGATGTCAGTGGTTAGATTATGATTATAAACATCAATTAACTTCAAAAACAAATATTGTTGAGGAACAGTTAAAACGTATAGGAAAGTTAGATATAAAGGTTAATGATATTATTGCTTCTGATTTTGTTTATAATTATAGAGCAAAGATGGAATTTGGATTTTCTTATAATAATGAAGTTATTTTAGGGTTGAAAAAGAAAAGTTCTAATGAAATTGTAGATTTAAAGAGTTGTCCAATTTCTCCAAAAGAATTTGATGAATTAAGAAATAAAGTAAAAATAATTGTAAATAAATTAAATATTCAAGTTTATAATTCTAAAAATAAAAAGGGGATTTTGCGTTCTTTAGTTTTAAGAAAAAATAATATAAATAATAAAATAATGATGATTTTAGTTACTTCAAAAGAAAATTTTAATAAAAAAGAAGAGTTAAAAAATGAGCTTTTAAAATTGAATATAAGTAGTCTTATACATCTTGTAAATCCAAATAATAAAGTTATTTTAAGTGGTAAGTACAATGTTTGGTATGGTAATGAGTTTTTAGAAGAAAAATTTAATGGTATAAAGTATAAAGTTTTACCAACTTCTTTTTTTCAAAATAATTATAATGTAACTCAAAAAATGTTAGATTATGTTAATGAATATTTGAATACACAAAATACTAATAATAAAAGTCTTTTAGACTTGTACTGTGGAGTAGGATTGTTTGGATTGTATTTTTCAAAAAAATTTAAAAATATAAAAGGAATTGAAGTTTCTAAAACTTCAATAAATTCAGCAAAAGAAAATGCTAAATTAAATAATATAAAAAATATTGATTTTGATGCTCTTGATGCTATTAAATTTTTAAAAAATAGTAAAAGTTATGATTATTTAATAATAGATCCTCCACGTGCAGGTATAGGAATAGAAGGTGTTGAATTGATTTCAAGAAAAATAAGAGAAGGAGTTGTATATATATCCTGTGATCCTTCTACTTTTGCAAGAGATTTGAGTGAATTTGAAAAACTTGGTTTTAAAATAAAATCAGTACAACCTTTTGATATGTTTCCTAATACTTATCATATTGAAAATATATCTATACTTGAAAAAATAAAATAAAACCGCTAAGCGGTTTTATTTTATTATATTTAATTCTTTTCCAATTTTTTCAAATTTTTCTATTGCAAAATCTAAATCTTCTTTTGTGTGGGAAGCACTAATCATAACTCTAATTCTTGCTTTTCCTTTTGGAACTGTTGGGAATCCTATTGAAGTTGCAAAAATTCCTTCTTCAAATAATTTTTTAGAAAATTCTTTAGCAACCTTTGCTTCATAAAGCATTACAGGAGTTATAGGTGTTTCGCTTTGTCCTATATCAAAACCTAATTCTTTCATTTTACCTTTAAAGTAATTTCCATTATCCCATAATTTTTCTACAGGTTCTCCAGAATCTTTAAGTAATTTTACAGCAGCTATACCAGCACCAGCTTCTGCTGGAGATAATGAACTTGAGAATAAGAAAGGTCTTGCCTTTTGTTTTAAATAGTCAATTAAAACTTTTTTACCTGCAATAAATCCACCAACTAAACCAAATGCTTTAGATAGTGTACCAACTTCTATATCTACTCTTCCATGTAAACCATAATGATCAACTATACCTCTTCCGTTTTTACCAAGAACACCTTCACCGTGAGCATCATCAACCATTAAAAGTGCTCCATGTTTTTCACATACTTCAACGAGTTCAGGTAATGGTGCTAAATCACCGTCCATACTGAATACTCCATCTGTAATAACGAGCATTGTATTTGCTCCATTTTCTTTAGCTTCTTTTAATTTTAATTCAAGGTCCTTAGCGTCTTTGTGTTTCCAAACGTATTTGGTTGCTTTTGATAGCCTTACACCATCTATTATACTTGCATGGTTTAATTCATCTGAAAGTATTGCATCACCTTTTTTTACTATTGCAGGAATAACAGCTTGATTGGCATTAAATCCAGATTGAACAACCAAAGTTGCTTCTACGCCTTTAAATTCAGCTAATTCTTTTTCAAGTTCATTGTGGATAGTTAATGTACCTGCTATTGATCTAACTGCACCAGGACCTACTCCCCATTTTTCAACAGCTTTTATAGCTTCTTTTTTTAGTTCTTCTCTATTACAAAAATTCAAATAATTATTTGAACACATATTTAATACTTTTTTACCTTCGATATTTAACCAGGCTCCTTGTGCTGTTTCTAATGTTTTTACTGTTACAAGTAAACCTTTTTCTTTTAATTCTTCCATTTCATTTTTTAAATTTTCATAAAAGTTCATGCTATCCCTCCTTATTTCAATAGAATTATTTTGCTACATTCAATACTATTTTACCACTTTTTCCTTCGTTCATTAATTGAAGTGCTTTTTCAAATTCAGATAAATCAAATTCGTGAGTAACTATTTTATCTAACTTTAATCTATTGTATTTTAACCATTGACTTGCTATATGCCATGTTTCAAACATTTTTCTTCCGGTAACAGCTTTTATAGTTAAGTTTTTAAAAACTGCAGTATTCATTTCAAAAGATATAGTATTTCCTTTATAAACTGCAAGTACAGCAACTTCACCAGCATTTCTAACAGCGTTTATTCCATCGTTTAACGCTTTAACATTACCAGACATTTCAAGTAATACATCAGCACCATGACCATCTGTAAATTTATTTACTTCTTCAATTAAATCTTGCTTCATTGGATTGATTACTAAATCAGCACCAAGTTCTTTTGCCATATTTATTCTATACTCTGATACTTCACTAACTATTACAGCAGCTGCTCCTGAAACTTGAGCAACATTTATAGCCATAGCTCCTATTGGTCCAGCTCCTGTTATTAAAACATATTTTCCTCTTAAATCAAAAGATGTTGCTGTGAAAATTGCATTTCCAAGAGGTTCCATTACAGAAACATATTTTAAAGGAATTTTTTTATCTACTTTCCATACAACAACTTCTGGAACTACAGCATATTCAGCCCATACACCATCTCTATCTACACCAAGAATTTGCATATCTTTACATACATGCATGTTTCCTGTTTTGCATTGATAACATACACCACAAGGAATATGTGTTTCACAAGTAACTATATCTCCAACTTTTACTCCTTTAACTTCTTTACCTATTTCAACAACTTCACCAACACATTCATGACCATTTATTTGAGGTGGTTTTATTCTATTTTGAGACCATTCATCCCATTTCCATATATGTAGATCAGTACCACAAACAGATACTTTTAGTATTTTTAATTTAACATCTTTAGAGTTAACAATTTTAGGTTCTTTTACATCTTCAAGTACAAAGCTTTTTCCTGGTTCTTTCTTTACAACTGCTCTCATTGTATCACTCCTTAGTTTTTCAAAAAATTTTTACATCATATATAGTTTAAATCATAATGAAAAAAATTTCAATGTTATAAATTTCATATTTTAAATATAAAATAAAGATAAATAGCTTTATTTATATATAATTAATTCCTATTAGAAATAACAAAAAAGGCGGAAAAACCGCCTTTAAGTTATATTACATTCATATCTGTTTTTTCTTGTTCCATTTTATTTTTTATATTGTCTAATTTTGATTTTATAAGTTTGTTTCCTAAAACTAAAGATTGATCAATTTTCTTTATAGATTGACTTATAGTTGAATGATTTCTTTTAAGCATTTTTGAAATGTCTTTTACATTCATTTTCCCATAAATTTTAAGCATATAAGCAAGTATTTGACGTGCTTCTGATATTTTCTTTTTTCTAGATGAAGAGTAAAGTTCTTTTCTTTCAATATCATATTCCTGTAAAACACTGTTTACAAGAGTATTTATTTTTATTGTTTCAAAAGCTTCTTTTGAATTATATTTTCTTTTTTCATCATTCATTCTTATTATAGAGTCTACAATTTTTCTTGCAGTTTCCATATTTGCAGGTTTTCCAGTTATTTTAGTATGGAGCATTAGGTTCATAATTGCCCCTCTCATACGTCTTAAATTTCTATCCACATGTTCTGCAAGGTAATGAGCAACATCATCGCTTAATTGAAGAGATATCATATGTGCCATTTTTTTTGCAATTAAGTATCTTGTTCCTGCATCAGGTTCTTCTATATTGACAACTAACCCCATTTCAAAACGACTTATTAATCTTGGATGAAATGTAGCTAATTCTTCAGGGGTTCTATCAGAACAAATTACAACTTGCTTTCCAGAATTAAAAAGCGAATTAAATGTATGAAATAATTCAGTTTGTACAGAGTTTTTTCCTATTAAAAATTGAACATCATCAATTAAAAAAACATCAACAGATTTTCTAAATTTTTCTCTAAAATTATCCATATCTTTAGATCTTATAGCTTTCATCATTTCATTCATAAAGTCTTCAGCTGTTAAGTATTTGACTCTTAAATCTGGAGAATGTTCCAACATATGATTTGCAATTGCGTGCAAAAGATGGGTTTTTCCAAGACCTACGTCACCATATATAAATAATGGATTAAACTTACCAGGACTTTGAGCAACTTCTTGAGCAGAATAATAAGCCATTCTATTTGAATGTCCAACAACAAATGATTCAAATACAAATTCAGTATTAAATTCAGATAATTTCAAAGGTCTTGTTTTTATCATAGGACCTTTATTGATTTTTTTGGAATTATCTATCTTTATATCTGTAAAAGAAACCGATACATCTCTTTTTAAAATATCTGAAAGGGTATCTTTAATAACCTTTCCAAATTTTTTCTCAACAGCTTCTTTTAAAAAAATATTTCCTAATCCTATAATAACTTCATTTTTTTTAATATCAAGTATTTTACTTGTAGAAAGCCAGCTCTTCCAAGTTTCTCTTGATAATTTTAATCTTAATTGTTCAAGTAATTCATCATTATTCATCCCATTCACCTCTCGCAATATATAGCTTATCATAATATGAGAGCTTAATCAAGAAAACTTTCTATTAACTCTATTAAATTTACTTTATAAAACTATTTCAGAATATTTTGAATATAATGCTTTATTAAAAACGCTTTTAATTATTTTTTTATAATTTAATTTGTAAATATTATATTTTTTTATTTTTAGTATTTGAAATAATATTATATTTGAAAATATTATCGTTGATTATTATACATATAAAATTCATATTTTTTTTAAAACATACTTATAAATTAAAAAAAATATGAAAAAAATAAAATGATTATTATAAGATTTTTATAAAAAATTTTTTATATAAGATGATTTTTATTATGTTAAAATTATAAAACTACTATATATGGAAGTAAAAAATATTACAAAAAAAAGAACATAAAAAAAACACCATTTAATAGTGTTTTTTTTATGTAA